>JAKPNC010000078.1 GCA_029548585.1 bacterium
GTTATCACGTCCGGGACCGTATCCCAGTTTTCCATTGCAAACATCTTTCCGGTTCTTCCCATGCAAGTCAGGACCTCGTCCGCCATGAAAAGTATCCCATGCTTCGTGCAGAGCTTTTTTATTTTCTGTATCCACCCGTCGGGGGGTACGACGGAGCCTCCCCATCCCTGAACCGGTTCAAGGACTATACCGGCAACCTGTCCCGAGGTTTCTTCCCGCAGGACTGTCTCGATGTAATCAACGCAGTGAAGTCCGCATTCCGGATACTTCATCTTGAATGCGCACCGGTAGCAGTATCCCCTGGGCACGAGGAAGAATCCCGGAGCGCGCATCCCCTGGGTACTGTCAACCCTTGCAAGGCTTACCGCACCCATGGTTTTTCCGTGGAAATCCCTGTGGAAAGATATGAACTCGAACCGTCCCGTTGCCGCCCTGATTGCCCTCAGTCCGGCTTCCACCGCCGTCGTGCCGCTGTCGTATAGTTGTATCCCGTTGAGGTCTCCCGGTGTGAGGGAGGAGAGCTTTTCCAGGAGGGCTGCCTTCACGGGAGTAGTAAAGTCGTGGCAGTTCATGAGCTGCCGTGCGTGCTTTGCCACGGCTTCGCTTATTTTTGGATGGCAGTGTCCGAGGCTGGTAACGTAAATTCCTGACGAGAAATCAATGTAGGTGTTGCCGTCGACGTCTGTAAGCGTGCATCCATGACCCTTCTCGAAAACAACGGGGAAAAGCCTGACCTGGCTTGAATACCCCTTCATGAAGGAGTTTGCCCTTCGGTGCAAGTCGACGGACCTGGGTCCCGGAGGAACGATTTTGACAAGAGGAACGTTATTAAGATCTGTATCTGCCCAATATCCCATTTCTTCTCCTTTACCCGTAAAGAGCCGGTTTATCCCGGATATTGCGGATTATGTCTTACAATGGTTTCTGTTTAAAAGTTTACCTGGCTTCTATCTTCTCTTTGCCGGAAGTGGAAGATCCATCCAGGTTTCCGTCAAAGAGGAAAAGCGCCCTCGTATTTCCGTCAGCCCTCATTATCGCCCGGGGCGGCTCGAAATTACTTGTGTATCTTGCGTTGTCCGATATCCGTAGCATGTCCATGGCACCGTCGAGCGGCCCGATTGTTATCTTCTTATTTTCGGTTGCAAGGGTGAAAAGATCGCACTTTGACTGCCATGGCTGGACTTTGTCACCGGGAGAACGCAAAAAGCGGTCTCTTTCCACAGACCTGTAATTATCCATCTTTTTTCCGTTGAGAAACATGTTGAATTCCCACTTGAGAGTTGAAGCGTCCGGAGTCCTGAGTTCTCCCGGTCCGCCGAGGGCCAGAAGCGAGCCGCCTCCCCTGATGAACCTGACCGCAAGGATGTTCTCACCCTTTTTGAGTTTCGTGTTTACCATGTGGTTCCATATTGAGAAAGGGAAGACCTTGTTGGATGTCTCCGTCGTGTCATGTATCAGCCGGCCGTTTACCCAGGCCTGCATCCACCAGTCGGCGCCCATGCCCAGGGTAACTTCCTGGTCGGATTTCGAATTTATCTTAAGGAATACGTAGACCGTTTTGCCGGTCGGTTCATGTTGAAGCATCGCAGGAAAATCGTACCTGGTATTGAAGACTGACACTTCCTTTGCCTCCAGCTTTTTCCCATTAACCTCGATTGTCTCCGGATACGAGTTTAATACCTCCTGCGTAAGAACGGGGTCTTCCCTGTTGACAGGTCCGAAGAAGCGCCATCTTGAAGGCCACTTGATATCCCCGAGAATCGGCTTATCCGGAAGGACTTGCTTTATCGGCTGGTATGCCCAGACAAATGCAAGGTGATTCCATGTGCCCGCCTTGAAAAGGCAGTGTTCCTCCCTGCCGATAAGGGATTTTGCCTGCAAAAACGAGCGGAATGGTTCCGCCCCGGGGAATGTCCCGAGAAGTTCCATTATCAGGTCGCTGAAATAGAGGGGCCTGCCCATCCTTACCCCGTACCTGTAACCGAGATGGATATGGGGTCCCTCGAGGAGTGACCTTGTCCTGAATGAATCGGCTCCATAAAGGATTATTTCCTGGGCTGACCAGTCGGGGCGGTACCAGAACTCTATGGTTCCTGTCTCCCCAGGAAAAGATGCATAGCTTCCGTCACCCATTTCCTCTCCTCGCGGGAAGCTTATAGTCCTGTTGCCGGTAAGACGGAGCGCTTTGCCTGAGATCCCCGGCACAAATTCCATGCCATTGGCTGGCCCGGGAGGCCCTTCGTCTGGTGTGAAATTTTTAATTTCGCCTGCCTGCGGGTATACTTTGGGCGAGGCATAGGAAACTATGGGTTCTATGTTCAGGAGCTTTGCAAAGGCAGAAGGAAAGTATGCGGGTGTCCCGATGCTCCAGAAACCGTAACGATTATTAACCGGAATGGATAATTTCCCGGTATTCTTACTGCTGTATTCTACCACCGTTTTACCGTCAGGATCGCATATTTTCTGGGGGCTTGCGAGAAAAATTTCAAGGTTTTCAAGACCTTCGGGCACCCTGAAAAAGAAAGGCTTGTTTGTTCCAAGGATTGAGGTCCCTGAAGATGTTGCCGACCAGAATCCTCCCGGGCAGTAGAGCCCGATTCCAGGGGAATTCGAATCCAGTACGGTGTAGGGATCATCGCTTTCCAGTGATACGGTATATAGTCCCGAACTGAAGGATGCCGGTATCGATATGGAAGCGGTATAGTGCCACGTGTCAGAAACCGGCCTGTTGAGGGTTTCGTTCACCATTCCAGGGATTCTCTCCTCTATCCTTGAACGTATACCCTTGAGAGGCTTGTCTTTTTTTCCCGAAGGGTAGGGGAAAACCGAAGGTTTGATCTTTCCTCTTTTCATTGTGGAATAAGAGATGTTTATAAAAGTCTCACTGCCCCTGGAGTGTTCAAGAAGGATGTCTTCACGCGTCATATCGTTGTTTTTGACCAGTATCGGGAATATCTCTTCATTATATCCGCTTTCGGCAACCATCTTCAATGCCACGGGCATGCCGAGAAAAGGATGCGTCTGGCTGGGATTGGTAAGCCTGGGCAGGGTTGCCCATTTGTCCGGATCCGGATCCATCTTTTCCAATGTCTCCTCAAGGGTGGAAGTGAAACCAGCAAGAGAGTCTTTTATGGTTTCCTGGGTTATCCGCCTGTAGTTTTCGTTGCCTGTCATGAGGTAAGCTATGGGATAGGCGAAAGCGGTGCTGTTCTGGTAGGAAATGGCTTTCTCTATGCGGTTGTACCGGTACCTGTGGTCGAGGATTTTCAGGAAGGCTTTTTTCCCCAGTTCGTCGCCTGTCGCACTGTAGTAAAAGTAGAGGTCAACCGTATGCCTCTGGTCCTTGTACATGGCGTCCCTGTAAGTCATGTATTCGGGATTCACGCCTGTCTGTTCATCGATTTTTATGAGTGAATGGGCCAGCTGGTTTGCCATGTTGAGAAAATCAGGATCCCATTCCCGCATGTAGAGGATTGAAAGCGTTCTCAGAGCAATAAAGGAAAGGGTTTTTTCCCAGTCGAGCGCCTCTTCGAGGTTCCACAGGCGCTTGATGGACTCTCCCGCTTTCACCGTGACCTCTCTTGCCTGTTCGTTTCCCGTGAGGTAATACTCCATCAGCCAGTTCCCGATATCGCTTGAGCTGTTTCCCATTTCGTACTTCAGATGGGTGTTTCCCCAGTAATAGGGCAGAAAATGTATGGGAGCAACCGTCCTTGTAAAAGAACCCATGGGTTTCCCGGGGGCATCCCAGTGGGCGATGCCGAAATCCCCGAGAATGCGGTTGAAAGCGTGCCCGTATTCGAAGTATCTTCTTTCTCCGCTCCTTGCGTACAGGTGCCATACATTTCTTCTCACGTTGTAACCGTTCATGTTTCCGTATGCCGTGAAACTTGCATACCATTTTCCGTCAACCTTGTGATAGCTCAGGTATGGACAGTGGCCCCAGTTTATAAAGCCCGTCATGGGAAAAACCCTGTCGGGAATGGTGAACCTGTCCCACGAGTCGGATATGAAGGCCTCTTCTTTTGGAAATCTTGCGGTATCCTTGTGATGCATGGGAAAACCCATGGCTTCCGTGGCACATATCCTTTCCGTGGAAGCTGTCGCCAGGGGAATTCTTGATGCCGCCAGGGCCGCTTTTCTTACGCTTTCTGTCAGGCCGTTGCTTTCCATGTGCGGAAGGAACCATGCATCATGGGTATGGGATGTCCCCTGCGCGTTATTCGGTATTTTTGAAAGTTTTTCAAGACCCGGGGTACCCCGGCCTTTTTCGGCCCAGCTTTTCCAGTAATCCCTGGCCAGGGCAGTCGATCTGAAATCGAGTTCCCTGCCGCTTCTGCCAGACCAGAATACGGCCCTGCCCCCCTTTTCCCCGAAAGAAATCTCCTTGGGAAACCGCTCGGCAAGCCACGGCATCACGATGGTAATGCCGAAGTTTCCGTAGCCGGCATGTGCCCAGTCTCCTGTACGGGAGGCTTCTGAAAGAATCCTGTCCGATCCCTTTTCGCAAGCGCCGAAGAGAGCCCTGGAATCCTTTTCTGCAAAATGCGGATACTGGTCCTGGAGCATGAAGATCTCCCGGCCGGCCGCCTCGTATTTCTTTATCTCTTCTTTGCCGTTTTCTCCCGAAGTCAGGTAAACGTCGGCTGGAGGCGAGGGGGTTTTGAATTCAAGCCCGTAATCTTTTATCCATATCCTGTTGGTATCCTCGGTCAGGATAAGGGAGTGGGTTATTTTTACGTAAGGGACGCCTGCCGAAAAGTAGAACCATGCTTCGGCGCGGGCCGTCCGTTCTCCAGTATCTGTTACATACCATCCCGAGCGTTTCAATACGGCCCGGCCTTCTCCTCTCTTTATAAACTCGTTTTTCACTTCGGCAGATTTTCCGGAAATCCTTGAAGTTCTCCCGGAGTTGTCAATGATATAAGCCCCGTCTCCTGCCGCACGGAGAATTTCCACGGTTGTCCGTCCGTTTACAAGCCAGGCTTTTTCTGGCAGAAGCCTGTCTGGTTCGAACTGGTAGACAGCCGCGCCTGTATCCACGGTAATGAGGCCGCCCGGGTCCTGTGACAATTTCAAAGGATCGGGATACGACATCCTTTTGACGCCGCCGGCGTATTCAACGGTGTAATCCCTGTCAGGCGGCGAAGTGAAGCCGGCCAGCGCCCATCTTATGCTTCCGTCCCGCCAGGTTGCCGCAATGTCTACCTGGGACGGGATCTCCCCGGATATGCCGGTTATACGGATTTGAGAAGAGTCCTTCAATTCTCCTTCCGCGAATGGAAGGCTTGCAACAAGGGGCCATGGACGGTCATACCCGGAAATGTCGTTTACCCTGATTGTGAAGATTCCGGCGTAGGATATTTGTAAAAAAAAGATTAAAGCAAATGCAGCTGAAATCCTTATCTTATTGATAATATCCATTTTCTATCCCCTTATTTCCTGTTGATCGCAAGAATTGCGGCACCCCTGCCGGCAGCTTCCGTGATATCGGGCATCAGCAGATCCCTCTTGGTGATCTTTCGTACCATATCGGGAAGGAACGGCTCCCTTGTTGCCCCTCCTACCATGAAGAGGCGCTTCACGGGATTTTCTGCGTCTACTTCTTCCAGCCTCTTCTTAAGCCTGTATACAAGGGATTCCATGGCCGCGCGGTATATCTCTGTTCCCGTAGTCGACAGGCTTATGTTGGAGACTGATCCTGCGCCCCTTGAAAAATCAGGGACAACGACAACCCTGGTCTCAGACGGTTTCTCGCTCCTGTCTATTTTCAGGTTATTCCTCATCCATTCAAGTATAATGCCCGAGTTGCCGATAGACGCCATAAGTCCGAACATGCCTTCGGCCGTGTGCCTTCCAGGCGTCCATCCCTTGCCAGGGAGGCAGAGGAGCCTGTCGGATGTTATCAGAAGAACCCATGCCGTGCCGCATGACAGGAGGCAGTCTCCTTTTTCATCGGCTCCCACGCCTATAGAAGCGCAGTACTGGTCATGGCCGCCCGAGACCACCGGGGTCCCTTCACGAAGATGCAGCATTTCTGACACTTCCCTGCCAGTAGCGCCTCCGACGGTATTCGAACCGAGAAGGCATGGAAGGCTATTCTCCCCTATGCCTGAAATATCCATGATCTCGCTGTCCCATGTGCCTGTTCTGATGTTGTACAGGCAACTCATCTGGGCGGAAGTGGGATCTATAAAGAAACGGCCCGTCAGCATGTAATTGAGGTAATCGGCCACGAATGAAATCCTGGCGGTGGAATTCCTGACCGAAGGCTCGTTTTGGGCAATCCATCTTATTGCCGCAGGGGGAGACCATCCCTTAATGTAATGACCGGTCTTCCTGTAAAAAAAATCAGGGTCCCTGCCAGAAGAAATCTTTTCAGCTTCAGATTCCCCCCGGTTGTCGAGCCATGTGACGGCAGGTCTCAGGGGCTCATTTTTCATTCCGAGCGGTACGAAAGTGCCGCCCTGGCTGCTTATGCCTATGGCTTCTATCTCACCGGGTGACCATCCATGCCCGGAATACAGCTTTTCCGCAGCTATGCTCATGGATTTCCACCAGTCCTCTGCATTCTGTTCAACCATGCCCGGGCCCCTGTGGTAAGTGGGAGTGGGATGGGATGAAGATGCCACCATCCCGCCATTGCCGTTGAAGAGGAATGCCTTTGTATTGGTCGTGCCGCTGTCGAAAGATATTACCATTTCGGAATTATGCACTTGACAAAGCAGGTTTCTTTTTGGCATTCCGCTTTTCCTCTGGTTTTACCTGTATAAATAAAGATAATGCTCTTTCGGGTTTAAGAGGATGGAGGGAAAGCGGTTTGAGATGTTTTTTCTTTTGTGCTTTATACATGGTTTTATTTTTCCCATTCAGTTAGTCCCCACATTCCCTGCCCGACACGACAAAATCTCGTTTTCTTTTTTTGCTTTTTTTTGCGTTTATTTTCCAAAAACAAATCAGCCGCCAAAGTTGATGCGGGGGTTTTTCCAGGGGTTTCTTCTGCGCTCGCAATATTGCATGGGCTGCTTCTGTCTTGCTATACATGTCGCCTCCCTTAGTTTTTAAATAATTTCTCTAAAATAAGCCACGAAGG
>JAKPNC010000165.1 GCA_029548585.1 bacterium
CTTCCGATGTCATAGACGTAGTCAACAACCACCAGTTTGCCCTTATTAAGCGGGATGGCAAATGGATTTCGGTAGAAAATTCATCTTATCGGATGGCGGTAAATAAATTAAGGGATATCACCCGGAAATACCAATTACTGATTGACCATATCCCCCTGCATATTGCCGCCGTGGATAAAAGAGGGAAGTTTATTGTATGGAACAGGTATTCTGAAAATCTTTTCGGTTACAAGAAGAAAGACGCTGTAAAAAAACTCAGACAAAAAGACTTGCACATTTCTCCGGAAGAAGCCCTGGAAGTTATACGGGCGGTGCAGGAGAAAGGTATTTTTGACGACAATGTCATGTTAAAGCGCAAAGATGGTTCAATTATGGACATCCACCTTGTCGTTGTTTCCCATAAGGAAGGCAGCAAAGTAAACTACTATGGTTTTGGGGAGGATATTACCGAACGCAGGCGGCTTGAAGAAAAACTTAAAACCGCAAACGAAGAGCTGGAAGAACGTGTCCGGCAGGGCATCGCCAAAGCTATATCCGAACGTCAGCGGCTCTATACCGTGCTCGATACTTTGCCCGTCTACGTAATCATCCTTGATAAAGATTACCGCATACCTTTTGCCAACAAGTTCTTCATTGAACGTTTTGGCGAACCAGGTGACAGGCTCTGTCATAAGTATCTTTTTAATAAACAAGACCCCTGCGAGAATTGTCAGACATATAAAGTTTTAAAAACCAGAGCCCCTCATAATTGGGAGTGGACGGGACCGGACGGGCGCAATTATATTATATTTGATTATCCCTTTATTGAAGCAGATTCTTCTTTTAAAATATTGGAGGTAGGCATTGATATTACCGAGCAGAAAAAGCTGCAAAATACCTTGCAACGGTCCAATACCTACCATCGCAACCTCATAGAAGTCAGCATTGACCCACTGGTAACTATTGATTCCAATGGCAGAATTATGGATGTGAACAAAGCTACCGAGCAGGTAACCGGATTCACAAGGGAAGAATTGGTCGGCACATATTTTTCAGATTATTTCACCGAACCGGAAAAAGCCCGCATTGGATACAAAAAGGTATTTAAGGAAGGGACCGTTAAAGATTATGAATTGGAGATCAGGCATAAAGACGGCCATTTGACGCAGGTATTGTATAACGCATCAGTTTATCACAATGAATCAGGTGAAATCGCCGGGATATTTGCCTCGGCCAAAGATGTTACGAAGCGCAAACTTGCCGAAAAAATTGCCCGGGAGGCAAATACATACAACCGCAATCTCATTGAAGCTTCCCCTGATCCTCTGGTCACTATATCATCCTCCGGAATAATCACTGACGTTAATAAATCTACTGCTGAAGCCACCGGAAGGACCAGGGAGGAACTCATAGGAACGGATTTCTGCAACTACTTCACTGATCCTGATAATGCACGCATCGGATACCAGCAGGTTTTTGCCAAAGGTTTCGTCAAGGATTATCCTTTGACCATTCGCCACAAGGATGGCAGGTTGATGGACGTCCTTTACAACGCAACCATTTACAGGAATACAGATGGAAAAATCATGGGAGTTTTTGCCGCCGCACGTGATGTAACCGCTCGAAAAAAAGCTGAAAATGACAATATAAGACTTCAAAAGGAATTACTTCACCTTTCGCGGGTAATGACCATGGGCGAACTAACCGCAACTTTAGCGCATGAGTTAAATCAGCCTCTTCTATCAATCCGGAGCAACGCCCAGGCAGCCCAAAGATTTATGGAGAAAGAAAATCCGGATCTCAATGAAATTAAAGATATATTGTCTGATATTATTAAAGATAACAGGCGTGCAAGCGATGTCATAATTAAAATAAGAGCCTTAATGAAAAATTCCGAATTGCAGTTTGCAGTATTAGACATTAACGATGTTATCAGGGAAGTAATCCCCCTGGTACACAGCGATATGGTGATTAAAAACATATCCTTAATCACAGAATTAAGTGACAATATACCCCATGCAAGGGGTGACCGAATGCAATTGCAGCAAGTGATTTTAAATTTAATCTTAAACAGTTTCGAGGCTATGAAGGATACTGATCCGAAAATAATTCATATCCGGACAAAACAAGAAAATGATGAATCTATCAGAGTAAGCGTAAAAGATTCCGGAACCGGGTTAAATAAAAAAAATATGCAAAATTTATTTAAACCGTTCTTTACCACAAAGGAAGAAGGACTCGGCATGGGACTCGTGATCAGCCGGACGATTCTTGAATCTCACGGGGGGTCAATAGAGGCGGAAAATAACCTGAACGGCGGGATGACCTTCCATATTATCCTTCCAGTGGAGAAAAACTATTAAAATGACAAAATCTGTTCCTGTAGTTTTCATCGTGGATGATGCTTCTTCGGTCAGAAAAGCATTGGAAAGGCTGGTCAGGTCGGCAGGATTCAACGTTGAGACGTTTGCATCCGGAGAGGAATTCCTTCAGCGCAAACATCACAAGGGTCCTTCCTGCCTGGTGCTTGATGTGCGTTTACCGGGGCTAAGCGGTATAGAACTTCAGAAAAAACTTGTTCAGGAAAACATATCTGTACCGATCATATTCATCACGGGGCATGGAGATATTCCCATGAGTGTCAGAGCCATGAAAAACGGAGCCGTGGATTTTTTGCCCAAGCCCTTCGATGGAAAGGAACTTCTCACCGCCATAGAGCGCGCGATAGAAAAAGCTGTAAGGATAAGACAGAATGAAACAGAAAGAGCAAGAATAGAGCGCCTCTTAAAAACTCTTACCCCCAGAGAATATGAAGTTCTGCGTTGGGCAATTACCGGCATGCTAAACAAGCAGATTGCTTACCGGCTGAAGATTACTGAAAGAACGGTTAAAGCCCACCGGGGCTGCATTATGGAAAAGATGCAGGTTGAATCAGTTGCAGACCTCGTCCGCATCACACAAAAATGCGGAATAATTCCCGCTGAAAAGTGACTTTTTCTTATCATATATTCCACTCCCCATATTGAACCAAAGTACAATTTACACTATTCTCCCATTCCAGTATTATATTTCATGAATACGAATAAAACACTAAGCCTTTTGAAAATTCAATTAATAACACGCGTACTTAAAAACAGGAGGTGATCCCAATGAACAACACAGAACACGCAGGGAAGAATGAAGAAAAAACCACATATGTGCGTGTTGTTGACGGTAAAGAAGAAATCAGGGAAATGTTTAAGACAGGAGAAGAAGCGAAAGAAATGCTCTGGCAGTCATTCAAAGAAAACTTAAAGTGATACAGGTACGGCAAATGAGGGGGGAATTATGATGCTGACAAAATTGGAACGGTTCACGGAAATGGTTGAACTGCGAGACAATTTTGACTCTTTCCTGGATAAACTCTGGGGTAAGGAAATTGCCCCCTGGGCGAGGCACATATGGAAACCACCCGTCTATGTCCATGAAGACGACTTCAATATTACGGCTAAAATGCATGTTCCCGGAATTAAAAAAAACACCTTGAAAATTCTGCTCAGCGGAAATGCCCTGCTGGTCTCCGGGAAAACATGGAATGGAGAAGGAACCAGGGAAAAAGTTTCCCGTTCGGGGGATGGCCATTCCGATACCTTCACACGAAGTTTTTTAATGCCCTTCCCTGTAGATGGCAACAATATCAAAGCCACATTCAAAGACGGTTTTCTGCAAATTGTTTTGCACAAAGCCAAAAAAGCCCGATTGCAAAAAACCTGTGTCGCTCTATGCAGAGAGAGATAAAATATACAGCATTTGAATTAAAACTTTTAAAGGAAGGAGAAAAATGATTAATAAATTTGGATGGACGGTAATTTCAGTCATAACATTTTTAATAGCTGCGGAAGGTCACACTGCATCCCGAAGACAGCTTGTCAATCGTATTAACGATGCAAATCAATACATTGAAGATATGATGGAAGCTCCTGATACGGCCATTCCTCAGGAATTGATGTCCAAATGCCGGGGCATTATAATTCTGCGCCAGTATAAAGCCGGCTTTATCCTTGGAATAAAAGGCGGTTTTGGCGTCGCCCTTGCAAGGGATGAAAACACGCATGAATGGAGTGCGCCATCTTTTGTTAAATCCGGGGAAGGAAGTTTTGGGGTGCAAATAGGCGGACAGGCAATAGACTCAATATTGTTAATAATGAACCGGGAAGGAATGGAAATGCTGATGAAGACAAATTTCAAGATAGGTGTAGATGCATCGGCGGCCGCAGGCCCCTTAGGGCGCGATGCCGCTGTCAAAATCGGGCCTGGAACTGCAATACTGGTTTATTCACGCGCTAAAGGGCTGTATGCCGGGGCAACCTTCGAAGGAGGGATGCTTTTAAGCGATGACGATGCCAATGAAAAATTCTACGGTAAAAGGCTTTCCAGTAAAGATATTCTTTTCGATAGGAAAGTGCAGATACCTGCCGAAGCCGGCAAATTGATAGAAACATTGAAAAAATATCAGGCATCAGACAATTCAGATTGATAACTGCAACAATATGTTAAATGTATTAAGAAAATAATCGGCATGCTTATCAAATGAGCTGCCGGAAGGAGAGGAGAGAATGAAAGAGAAGAAAATGAGTAAATCGGCTAAGGAGAAGGGCGTTAAGGCAAAGAAGGGTGACAGATACAGATGCGAAGAGTGCGGTCTTGTGGTTACGGTGGAAGACCCATGTTGTTGCGACGTGTGCGATATTGTCTGTTGCGGCGAACCGATGATGTGTCTGTAATAAACTAATTTATGGGAAAACGCTTCCTGAAAATAGTTTTTGTTACAGAAAATCATTTCAAAGGTTGAAGATATTCACTTTGCGGCAGACGATTGAAAGTCGATGGTACTCCGGAAGCTCTTAATGTCAAATATGCCACAAGAGCTTCCGGAGTCCTTCTATTACGGAAGAATTTATAATTACGACAAAAGAGACCTTCTACGTCCCGGAATTTCCTTTTGCGGCCTGTAATCCCGCCAAAAATCCGTACGGCTTGCTGAATAACGAATCCGGGCCGGCATTGTCCATCTCTATAGCGACTTTAGTCAATCGGCCCTTATGAGCATCTTTTTTACTATGCGGTAATTCACGTGTAATATGGAAGAGGTCCGTATTGTCAACCGTTCTTTTTTTCTTCAGGTTGATTCTTTTTTGACTGCCTGACCAGGGAAAGATCATCACAGACGTCAGATTCAAACTGCAGGGTGATATGATTGATATTGAATCTTTCTTTCAGGAGGTTCTCGATATTACTTTGGATCATACATGTCTCGCTTACCTTCATATCCTTTGATACATCAAGATGGGACTCTAAGTGGATATCGTTTTCCGTAAAGCACCACAGGTGAACATGATGGACATTTTTTATGCCTTTCACCGTCCCGATTACCCCGGCAATTTCATTAATATTGAGCCAGGAAGGCGTATACATCATGAGAATACGAATGGATTGCAAAACAATGGAATATCCTACTTTTAATACGTAAAAGCCTATGAACAGAGTGAGGAGAGGGTCAATCCATTTTATGCCTGAAAAATGGATAAGGATTCCTCCGATAATAACAGCCAACGAAGAAAAAGCGTCAGTCACAAGATGCAGATAGGCAGATTTAATGTTGATATTATCCCTCGAATGCTTTTTCAGGAGCAGCGCTGAAAACAGATTTGTCATCAGACAGAGAGCGGCCACTCCTATCATCATTGAAGTTTTTATGACTACCGGGGCCATAAAACGTATAATGGCTTCTCTGAATAAGAAGAAAGACGCAACGATAAGTGCGGAGGCATTAAACAGAGCGGCAAGTATTTCTGCGCGTTTATAGCCAAAGGTGCTCTTTTCGGTATTGGCTCTCATGGAAAATCTGAAAGCAATATAACTTATCACAAGAGCAAAAGTGTCGGTCAGGTTATGCAAGGCGTCGGAAACAAGGGAGAGACTTCCTGAAATAATTCCTCCGGCAAATTCATATACGGTTATAAAAAGGTTCAGGAAAATGGATACAATAAGCGGTTTTTGAGGATTCATGCCTTATCCGTGTATATTTATTCCCTGCAAGCGGATTCCTTGTGGAATTTTGCCTGTTTTTTTCTTTGTCCGTATTTGACAATATAATTATACCGTTCATGTTTTGTTTGTAAATGCCGCCTCAGGGCATCCCCGCGGAGAACAGAAAGGAGATGGATCAGACCCGGGCAATAATACATCCCGGGGTGATAAATCGAAGCGTCATATCACGCCTTCGCTGCATAATTTCAGCGCATTATTGCAGGCAGATTACTTTACCTGCGGAGAGAATTGAAGTTGAGAATTCCCTTTTGGATTTTTGCCCTTAAAGAAAGCGGTTTTACCTGCCGTTCAAGTCCTTATTATCCGGTTTTCCTTTTCATGTTCATATCTTCACTTCAGGTACCGATAGAATCCAGAATTTTCAGGGTATCCGAAACCATCTTCTCGTCCTGGCATCCCGTACAGCACAGGTATACGCCTTTTCGGGGTATGGAGTTCAGCAGTGGCTTTATCCTCTCAACGGGACACACGATAATAACCTTCTTGCCGCCTTCAAGGATCTTCCTGAAGAGGTCGATATGGAACATGGGATCCCTGGGATATATTCTGTCATTCCTTGTAATGGGAACAAATTGTATGACATCAAGGGATTCCAGGGAAAGAAGCATATCAACGTGTTTTTTCTGTGTTTCCCCGTCAAGATGATATATGCCATAATCGACATGCTCCCAGAAAGACCTGAGTTCCGGCATTACAAAATCCCGGAACATCGACGGAGAAAAAGCCACTGACAGATCACACTGGAGACTCCTGACCCTCCCGGGAGCCCACATCTGCATCCAGTCGATACTGCCTTCCTGGTAAGGAGAGATAATAGACGAGAGTTCGTCATAAGTCTCTTTTCCCCATCCTATAATCCTTTCACGCAACTCCTTTACTTTGCCAGGCATGTCAACCATTGAGATGAGTGTCTTTTCCGGTCCGAACAATTCAGCGAAAACATCTATGGATGCCCCTATCCCCCCTACCGTGGTAAAATACTCTCCTTTTGAATTCTCCGCTGAAGTCTTTACGAGATTGCGGTAGAGGTTCCACCAACGATTTTCTCTTTCAAAATTTACCTTATCCGCATCTTCCCATCCTGAATAAGGACTCTTGTACCAGGCGCCGTTTTCGTAGAAAATCGGCTCAGCGCCAAGAAAAGTTACAGTGAACATGGCCCCGAGATAAACAAAATGAACAGGGAATGCTTCTCCCCCCCAAATAGTATTGGCAAGCCTTATCTCAAGATTATTGAATACAACTTTGGGGTCGATGAATTTTTCCGGCACACGGTTGTCTTCCCTGCACGAGGAAATATGGGTCTTCTTCGGTGCTACCAGGGAAGCCGCGACCCGGTCGGTCTCTTCTCCTTTCCACCAGCTTGCCATCCGTTCCCTGGCTTCTTTCCAATCCGGTTTATACCTTTTAATGGCGGACTCCTTCAAAATGTATTTTTCAAAAATTTCCCAGGTTCTCTTTCTTCCCAATCCTGCAACCATTTGCCTTGCTGCAGACAGAGGACGCGCTTGCAAAACATGAAACAACTTGCCGGCAAAAGAGGAGAGAACCTTAAATGGATACTGTCGAAATACCCCTTCTCTCCAAAAGAGTTCCCTCGAGACGGAATAGTTCCACCATGGAATTAAGGTAGTTCACAACCGCCTCCACTTCGGATATCCTGCTATCAAGAAGATCTCTCTGGGCTTGCGCCACAAGGATCCCCGTTGACCTGCCAACCCTGAACTTTTCCGTCTCCGCTCTGAGTTTCTCCTCCTGGAATTTCCTGGTTACGGCCGTGGCCGATATCTGCTGGTAAAACCTTTCCACCCTGATGTACGCCGACCTGACATCAAATTCCACCAGCTGACAGAGATTTTCAAGAGCTTCCTCCGATCTGTCCCTTAGAAGAAGAGCCCTTTTGTGTTCCGAGGCTGCCTGCCTGTTGCCGACAGGCCACCCGAAGGTCAAGCCCGCCGAGATGTCGTAACTCCGTCCGGATATATCTCCGGCAGAACGAAAGAAGGAATCGCTATATCCTGTTTTCCCAAGGCTGATAAAGAAATCCATCCTCGGGAGAAGCCCGTTTTTTGTCCTTACTATCTCTAATTCTCCCCGCTCGACTCCAAGCCTTGCCTGGTTGAGATCCGGGCGCATTCGGAGCGCCAGATCGGAATGGACGTCGGCGCTGTCCAGTTTCACATCGGGCACAGCCGGCTCATTGATTGTCTTAATGCCACGGCTCCATGATGACCCCTCGGGAAGGTTGAGAAGCCTAAGCATCCTGAGACGTAAAGTTTCAAGGTTGCTTTTTGCTTCGATAAGCGACTCTTTTCTCAACGCCACCTCTGCCTGTGCGGCGGCGAGTTCTATCTCCGCGATGCTTCCTGCGCTTATCCTTTCCTGGGTCTCCGTAAGCTGTTGCTCGGCCAGCCCGAGAGACTGGACATATATTTCCATCTGGCGGGCGGCAAGGGCGTAGTTCCAGTACGTTGTTTCAATCTCCGCGACAAGGCTTTCAGCAAAACCCCTGAGTTCCTGAGCCGAAGAGAGGGTGTCAAGCCTTGCCTGACGTATTTTTGCAAGGTTAAAATCGAGCCCTGCCCCCCTGAGCAGCGCCTGGGTTACGGAGAATCCCAGCCTCGTTGAATACTGGTCGCTGTAGAGATCCGACCAGTCCTTCACGAAATCCAATTCTGCGGAAAGTTCCGTCCCCGTGGGCAATAACTTTGAAACGCCTGCGCCCGCTGAGCCGCGCCCGGATGTCGTATCCTCCTTTATTCCCGTCGTCCTGGACTCGGCGTTGACCCTCTCGCGGGATGAAGCAATTCCTGCAGATAAGAATGGATCAAAGACCGATCTCTCTCCTTCCTCGTAAGTCTTCATGATCCTCGGGTTGTATCTTTCAACCTGAAGAGCCTTATTATTACCGAGAGCCATGATGATAGCTTCCCCGAGAGATATCTCGAGAACGTCTCCTTTTGCCGCCATATCACCGGTCTCATTGAACGAGGAAGCCCGGGATTGAACGTTAAAAGAAAGGAAAAAAAGCAGCATGGCAACAGGAAAAAATTTAAAAAAGGCGATTCTTTCATATTCGTGATTAAACATATTCATCATGGTTTTCCTCCTGAATCATAAAACTCATGAACATCTGTACATAAAAGCCTTCCATCAGGGCTTTTCAGGAAAGGCATGTCAAAAATGATTTTAAAACTCACTCTTTCCCTTGTTTATCAGGGTCATCCACATCAGATCCTGCAAGCTTATCCGGTATTGTCACAAAAGAACCTTCATTAAGGAGGTGCTGTCCGAGGGTTACAACCCGCCCCTCAATCGCAGGCTCAAGGATCTCCACAATTTCGGGTGTTGATATTCCAGTCCTGACCGGAACAAAACTCACTTTCATCTCCTTCTCATCGAGAAGGAACACTCCCTGCCTGTTTTCCCTTTTCGTGAGGGCGGCATATGGAACCGTCACCGCGTTCTTATGCTGCTCAGTTTCAATCTTAGCCCTGGCAAAAGCGCCCGGCTTCAGAAGATATCCCGGGTTGGGAATGAGAACCTCTATTGCGGCTGCGCGGGATGTCTCCTTCAGGGCGGGAGAAAGACGCACTATTTTCCCTGTGAATTCCCTGCCTTGCATAACATCGGTTGTCAGCAGAACAGGCTGTCCCACCCGCACCCTCGAATAATCCTCCTCGGGCACGTAAAGCTCGGCTTTCATGGTTGATATATCAATGACGGAGACAATCGGGCGGCCGGCAGAAAGCATTTCGCCCTCGTCAACATACTTTTCCCCCACAACTCTCCTGCCGCTTCCATCTTCCCATGAGGCCCTTACCTGGGTGAAGGACAGCCTTATCTCCGCAGCCCTTAGCGCAGCCTTTCTTTGCTCAACCTGGGCCATCGCAACCCTGTTTCTGGCCTCGCTTGCCTTATATGAAGCCTCCGACTTGTCGAGTTCCGATTCCGAGGCTATCTTCTTCTCTCTGAGAACTTTGATCCGTTCATATTCCTTGTGCGCCGCATCCAGGGCGCTCTGGGATTCGGACAGGCTTGCCATGGCAACCTCCAGCCCTGCCCTGGCCTCCTCGACATCCTGAAGGTGCTCCTGGTTGTCAAGCGTGGCTATCAGCTGGCCGTTCTGAACGGTATCTCCCATCTCAACGAGCATCTTCTCGAGACGGCCTGAAATTTTGGGAGCGACGTCAAACCTCGACATGGGCAGGAGAGAACCGGTAAGTTCTTCAACATTGCTTATGTCTCTGCGTTCAACGGGCATAATTTCAACGGCAACGGTTGAGCGGGCAGGACCTTTGCCAGGAGACTTCCTTAAACCTGATATCCTTACGTAAACCCTGAAACCGAAAAGAATTGCCAATGCCAGGATAACCACCTTCAGAATTATTCTTCTCATTATTTCCTCCGGATGAACATGTTTATTGAGTATTGTATCTGAAATGTACCACACTTGTCATTAAGTGAACCAATGGCACTCCATCCTGCATCCTCCGCTTACGGGCAGTTTCCTTATATTAACCTCGTCGTCTCCTTCAAAGAAGGCCGCGTGTAAAGTCAATTGCCCTATATGCATCTACGGGAAGAATATCCCCCTGTCAATCGTTTTGCCCGGTGCAGATGCAGCCTCCCTTCCATGCGCCGCACAAGCTGCATCTTTCCGTCTGTGTGTTTACCGGATATCCTTTCGCCTCTCCCGGTCCAAGCATAACGAAAGATGTTCTGCTTCCGGGAATTCCATTAAGATTGACATGCAATTCATTGATATCATCAACTTTTTCCGAATATAAAACAAATCCTGCCTGCCAGGCCATATCCGCGGTTTCATCTATTTTCCAGCCCGGGGGACCTTCTATAGAAATATCCTTCCTTACTCTTTCTCCATTACGTTCAAGATGTATCCCTATGGTTTTGGATATTCCGGGCTTCAACACCGGCGCGCCGTTATAGTGGAGCCACACATCGATCTCCCCTGTTCTCCCGACTGCCGACATGGGTTCCTGCATGAGGGATTTAAGAGCAAGTTCATTTCTCGACAACAGGGAAAGAACATTTTTGGGAAAGGATCCTGCAGAGGATATTATTTCAACTGTTTCAGATTTGCTTTTTATAAAAGTTTTTGCGAGCGACACGGTTCGAATTGTCAGTTCGTTTATATTCCCGGGCGCCCCCGAAATCCTGTTGAACCTGTGGATTGCTATTTCTTCCCCTATGGGAGCCTTCCATTTTTCAGGGATGTTTCTTTTGCCGCCCAGTATTCCCAGGAGAGCCCCCAGGGTGGCTCCCGTGCAGTCTGTATCATACCCGCAGTTAACAGCCTTGCATATCCTGTCTCCGAAATCCTTGCCGTACAGCCACCCTATAACCGTAAAGCCATGGTTCTGGGCGGCGTGGCAGACGTTTTGCTCCCTTCCAAACGCATCAAGGATCCTCTGCCTCGCCCGGGCCCATGAAATATTGTTCCTGAAGCACCATACGGCTTCCCTCACTGACCGTGATACCTCGCAATAGGGGGGAATCATTTCAAGCCCTATATCCAGCAGGGCAAAAGGGTCATCAATTAGAAATGCCGCGCTTTCAACAGCCGCCCAGAACATTTCCCCGAATGTCCCCTCCCCTCCGGCGTGATCAAGGGAAGAATCCTTCCATGCCATCGATGATGCAAGCTGGGGATCTCCTGGGGAAAGGCATGCCCATATTTCACTTCTTATGGGAGAACCCATTTCGTCAATGTAATGGTTTTCAAAACAACCTGAAACCGGAGGCGTCAATCCCCTTGCAAGATTCCTGTTGCAGAAACCGTATTCGTTCCAGGGGTAAGGAGAAGCGTATTTTTTCCAGTACCCGGCAAACTCCCTAAGTGGCGGGTCTATACCTTTCTCCTCGATAAGCTTAAGCCATATAAGCTGCAGATCAAGGTCGTCGTTTGGAGTTGCCCTGTCAGGCAGAGGGCTGTAATAATCGAGGCAATTAACCCATTTCTGTCCTTCGAAGGGAGCCCCGAGAGTTCCACCGATATTTTTGCCAATCCAGCATCCGGCTATTTTATTCTTAAGGATTTCTTCGGAAATAAGTATTTTCTCCATCTTTTGAATCTTCAATTTTGAAACGCAAGATTTTTCCCAAACTATTGAAAATATCTCCTCATTACTTTCAAAGGAGCTCTTTTAACCCGGAATCCTGGCTTTCTCTTCAAATTTTACTCCGGCATGCCTTGCATGTCAAAGAAATTTCCTTAAGACATTCATGATTTTACTTCTTTGGGCTAATGATAATTTTCAATTACAATTATAGAAATAAGAACTTGAGTTCCCCATATACAACGGGGCAAGAAAGAAAGGGGGAAGACATCCTCCCCCTTCCGCACTGATTCCCTGTCGGCTGCCCAGGGGAATTTCACGTTATATTTTTCTTGAATCTGCGCCCCCGGGCTTGCATGCACTGAAGCTTTTGGAACGACAGAGTGGAATTGGGGTTATGACAGCGTGAGGAAGATTCATGCAAACAGGACGGGAAAACCACCGGAATATTCTGATCCGGTCTTGACAACCACACATTTGTGCGGTAATATTCCCACGAAGGGTAAAACATGGAACTTACAGAAAAACAGAGAGAGATACTGAGGTATATAGAGGAGTTCGCCGGAGAGAATGGAGCCCCTCCCACAATAAGGGAGATAGGCAGCAGGTTTTCGTTATCCTCTACGGGAAGCGTGAGGGACCACCTGAAAGCACTGGCGGCAAAGAGGTATATTGAATGCATTCCGGGTAAATCCCGCGGGATAAAGCTTTTAAGGAAAACCCGGTTGTCTTCAATTCCTGTTGCGGGAAGAATTGTCGCGGGAGCGCCCGGGCTTGCAACGGAAAACATTGATGGTGAAATAGAGGTTGGCGAAAGGCTTGCAGGCAGGGGCTCTTTTGCCCTCAGGGTAAAGGGGGACAGCATGGCCGGGGCAGGCATACAAGAAGGAGATTATGTGATAGTCCATCAACAGAGCACCTGCGAACAGGGAGAAATAGTCATTGCGATGACAGGAGACGAAGCCACAGTGAAGAGATTCAGGCGCAAGGGGAAGAAAATCATCCTTGAACCGGCCAATCCGGCTTACAGCCCGATAGAGACGGACGGGGATGTAAGGATAATAGGCAAGGTTGTGGGTCTTATAAGGTATTACAAGTGAAAAAGGATCCCGGAAATGATGGAAGAAATAATGGAACAGGTAGAGGTTGGCGCCGTATTTGGGAAGGGAAGGCTGAATCCGAGGTGGTTCATATGGAAAGAAAGGAAATACCCTGTTGAAAAGGTAAGCTACTCCTGGCAGGAGAAGAACGGACAGGAGAAGGTCTGCTGTTTTTCCGTCTTAGCGGGAGCAAATCTTTACGAGCTTTCATTCTATACTATTACACTCAAATGGATGCTCAACAGGATATATATAGAGGGGTGAACAGCACGGAAAAGGTAATCCTGCACGTTGACATGGATGCTTATTTTGCTTCCATAGAAGAAAAAAGCAACCCCATGCTAAGGGATAAGCCGGTCATAGTATCCGGCTCGCCCGAAACAAGGACAACCGTGTCCACGGCCAACTACAAGGCCAGGGAGTACGGGATAAAATCAGGCATGCCCCTGGGCCAGGCCCTCAGGCTGTGCCCCGGAGCCGAGATAGTCGTGGGCAATTCGTCCAAGTACCTGAGCACGACTTCCAGGCTTCTTGATATATTCAGGGAATTCACCCCGAGGGTTGAATGTTACTCAATAGACGAGGCTTTCCTTGACATAACAGGCTCTATGGAACTTTTCGGCGGAGCAATGCCTGCGGCAAGAAAGTTAAAGGACAGGGTAAGGGAAATCCTCGGGCTGACATGTTCCGTGGGAATAGCTCCCAACAGGCTTCTTGCCAAGCTTGCCAGCGACAGTTCAAAACCCGACGGACTAACCCTGATTGAACGAAAGGATATCCCCGGACTGATGGAGAAACTGCCTGTCGAAAAACTGTGCGGGATAGGAGAAAAACTTACCGCCAGGCTGAATGGCATGGGAATAAACACATGCGGAGACCTTGCCGCTTATCCCGAAGAAAGACTGGCCAGGATATTCGGGGTAAATGGCCGTATACTGAAGTCCATGGGAAGGGGAGATTTTTCTTCCCATGTGAATTTCTTCTCCCAGCAGGATGAATATAAATCGATGGGCCATTCCTTTACCCTCTACAGGGACACGGTCTCTCCACTTCTTGTAAGGGCTACCCTGTGCCGCCTGTGCGAACAGGTAGGGAGGAGAATGAGAAAAGCCGGATACCGGGGCAAAAGTGTAACCATCATGCTCAGGTTCTCCGATTTCAGGACTCTTATCCGGCAGAAGAGCTTCCGGAACCATACAGATGACGGTAAAGAGATATACCGTGTGGCACTCTCCCTTGTGGAAACCTTCAGTGAGGAAAAACCCGTTCGGCTTCTGGGAGTAAGCGTATCAAGCCTCATCAGGGGAATAAGCCAGCCGCCTCTCTTTAAGAATGAGATAAAGAGAATGCTTATACTCTCGGCATCCGACAGGATAAACGATAAATACGGAGAATTCACCCTTTCTTCAGGACTCGCCTTTATGGAAAAGCACATGTCCGGAAGGCGTTCCGGATGTCACGGTTCTATAATGAAAAGGGAAGAGAAGAAAGATGCAGGGAGATGAGGATGCATCATTCAGGAGCCCGGAACGGTGGAGATCCCGGTACACACGCGGCTTTCCGGAAAGGCGGGTAAAATAAGAATATGGTGATGATAGGCACGTCGGGTTTCTCTTTCAGGGATTGGAAAGGGCCTGTCTATCCGGCCAGTCTTCCTGCCGGTAAGATGCTGAGCTACTATGCCCTTGAGCTCGGGTTTGACACCGTGGAGATAAATTCAACATATTACTCCATACCTCGGCCGTCTCAAATGGAAGCCATGTCCAGGAAAACGCCTGATAACTTCAGGTTTACCGTGAAGGCCCACAGGAGCATGACCCACGATCCTTTTGACCGGCGGATTGAAAAAGAGTCCCACCATGACACCAGGGACAACTTCAAGCTCTTCGAACTATCCGTGGAACCTTTGAAAAACTCCGGAAAGCTCGGGGCTATCCTCCTCCAGTTCCCTGTTTTTTTCTACCCCTCCCGGGCAAACAGGCAATATATCCTCGACTCGAGGGATATGCTTGGGAATATCCCTGTTGCGGTTGAATTCAGGAATAACTCATGGGCAACGGAAGAGACCTTCTCGTTCCTCAGGGATAACGGTCTTGACTACTGTGCCGTCGACGAACCGAAACTGCCCCGGCTCATGCCTTTCATCAACGAGGTAACGGCAAAGACGGGGTATATGAGATTTCACGGTCGCAACACCAACTGGTTTAACGCTCCCATTTCCACCAGGTATGACTACCTTTACAGCGAAAGTGAACTGGAGGAGTTCGTTCCGGAGGTGAATAAGATGAGCGGCCTTTCAGAAAAGGTTTTCGTCTTCTTCAACAACTGCAACATGGGCTCTGCGGCCATAAACGCCCTCAGGTTCAGGGAAATGATGGGCCTTTCCCCAGGGGGAGGAGGCAGGCTGTTCGAATGAATAAGGTTGACGCCTCAGGCCCATATCCCATGAGCTCTATTGTCCCGCAGCCGATTTTCCCTGAAGAAACAGCGGGCTATTTTTTAATCTTCACTTCTTTCTTTACCTTTGCCTGTTTCTCTTTCTTGCTTGCCGCTTTCTTTCCCTTGTCTCCCATTCATTCATCTCCTTGCCTTTAAATCAAGGCTTTACAGTATCCAGCTTATCAGGGAACAGCCGGTTAGCAGAAGGGCTGCCAGAGCCGGTAATGCCATTCGCAGATACATATTCATGCACGCCCCCTATTATACCAAATTGATTTTACTCATATAGCTTTGTCGGCTTCGTCAACATACGCGAGTATGCTTCCCTGCCCCGTGATATATCTATATATCCCGGACTCAAGTTGTATTTCCGCAATTTTAATTACAAATCAGTATTAAGAGGCTCCACTATCCTTCCACTCGTAATTGCCACGAGGATAAAGATAGAGGCTCTATTACCTTATGGGCTATCCCGACACGCGGCCTTTCCATCCAGTCTGCGACAGTTTCACGCCACCTGAGGTAATGGTCGGTTTTCTTGTGGCAAGAAGCGGCTTCTTCTGACAGGTAAGCCTCGTACAGGGTGAACCTGCATGGTTCTTCGCAACTTTGCAGGATGTCAAAACGAAGATTTCCAGGCTCCTTGACCGACATACGGTGATTATCGACCGTGGCCCT
>JAKPNC010000199.1 GCA_029548585.1 bacterium
GGGTACTCCCTGTCAAGCTTTCCCGTTATATTCTTTATGTCAGCGAAGGCGTCCTTTCCTTCAAACATGGCCATGAACTCCGGGTCCTTCTCTATGAGCCGGGTTGCGAGGAACCTGAGCGGATAAGGGGTCGTGAAATCCTTCAGCTTAGAAACTATTCCGGATATGGCTTCCTCGATCTCTTTTCCGTAATTTATGCTTCCGGCGCCTGTTTTCGGCTTCCTGCCTTCGCCAGAAATAAGATCACGAAGCCGGGAAATCCCCTCGTTCCTGTTTGCCACTGTCCTGACGAATGGAATGCCCATCATCTTTTCGAGTTCTTCGGTGTTGACGCTGATGCCCTTTTCCATGGCAAGGTCGTACATGTTGACCGCGACAACCACGTTCTGCTCAAGCTCCATCATCAGCGTTACCAGGTACATGTTCCTTTCGAGGTTCGTGGCGTCGACCACCACGATGACAGCGTCGGCCTGCTTCCTTACCAGAATATCCCGTGCTATCTTCTCGTCCTCGGTGAAAGATGTCAGCGAATAAGTTCCGGGCAGGTCAATGACCGTGAACCTGGTATCCCCGTGAATAAAATGGCCTTCCTTTATCTCCACCGTCACCCCGGGCCAGTTGCCGGTTTTCTGGTGGAGTCCCGTGAGGGCGTTGAAGAGGGTCGTCTTTCCAGTGTTGGGATTTCCCGTGAGAATGATGGTTTTCTCCTTCATCATGCCGCCTTTCCCCTGTCCGAAGGTGTGACAGATATGTGCATTGCTATGCCATGGCCTACCCCAACGCTCGTGCCGCCCTTCTTGAAGATGACCGGCCCCGGTGCGGGTTTTGTTATCTCTATCTCGTCACCCACGAAGATTCCAAGGGTGGTAAGGCGTTTTTTTGCGCCCTGACAGGCCGGGTCTATTCTGACAATCATGTATTTTCCGTTATGGGCTTCAGATAATTTCAACATGCTATTTCTCCCGGGGATTATATGTTATCCTTGACTAATAAAGTTAGTTAGCGTTAACTTATTTTAATTCTTTCTGGACAAGGTGTCAACAGGTAAAAAAAAACGGCCCTTTGAAGGGCCGTTTTAAATCTCCCAAACCGGGGCTGAGCAAGGTGCCCCATCTTTTTTAATCAGGGATCTCGGATGCGAATTTTGACAGGAGGTCTCCGACTTCCCTTGTACCCATTCCCATCTTTCCGGCTTCAAGGCTCCTGACGTGTTTTTCGGAGGTTGCCTTGACTATTGCCTTCTCAATCATGAGGGCGGCTTTCTCTTCTCCCAGGGTTTCGAGCATCATGCCTCCGGCGGATACGGTTGCTATGGGGCAGGCCACGTTCTTGCCCGTGTATTTTGGGGCAGAACCGTGGATAGGTTCGAACATGCTGACTCCCGAGGGATTGATGTTGCCCCCGGCCGCTATTCCAAGTCCTCCCTGGGTCATGGCGGCAAGGTCAGTGATTATGTCTCCGAACATGTTGTTTGTCACAAGGACGTCGAACCATTCAGGATTCTTGACCATCCACATGCAAGTGGCATCAACGAAGGCGAAGTCAAGCTTTACGTCCGGAAAATCGCCTGCCACTTCGGACGCTGTTCTCCTCCAGAGGTCTCCGGCGTAAGTTAGCACGTTTGCCTTGTCGACTACCGTCAGAGTTTTTTTCCTGTTGCGCTTTTTGGAGTATTCAAACGCGTACCTGACGCATCTTTCAACCCCTTTTCTCGTGTTCACATCGAGCTGGGTTGCCACTTCGTCGGCGGTGGATTTCTTAAATGTTCCGCCTATGCCGCTGTATGCTCCTTCGGTGTTTTCCCTGACTACAACGTAATCTATGTGCTCGGGGCCCTTGTCTCTCAGGGGGTGCCAGACGCCGGGGTAAAGCTTGACCGGCCTGAGGTTTATGTACTGGTCGAGCTCGAACCTTATCCTGAGAAGTATTCCTTTTTCGAGTATGCCGGGAGCCACTTCCGGATGTCCCACGGCTCCCAGGTAGATCGAATCGAAACCCCTGAGTTCATCTATCGCCGATGCCGGGAGAGTCTCTCCGGTTCGCAGGTACCTCTCACCGCCGAAATCGTACTCCTCGGTTTCAAGGCGGAAGCCGTATCTCTCAGAGACAGCCTCCACAACCTTCAGCCCCTCGTCAATGATCTCTTTTCCTATACCGTCTCCAGGAATGACAGCTATTTTGTAGCTTTTTTTTGAGCCACCCATTTCATTAATCCTCCGCTTTGTATTATTTCCTGTAAGAATTCAGGGTACCTTTTAAAAGAATATTTCCTGCCGCCGGTCACGTTCAGAACCGTACCGTTTTCAAAGTCAATTTCAAGCACGTCTCCCTGTTTTATGTTTTCCGCTTCCTTCAATTCTATGACGGGCAACCCTATGTTTATGGAGTTCCTGAGAAAAATACGTGCAAAGCTTTTTGCAATGACCGCCGAAATTCCGCAACCCTTGATTGACAGGGGGGCGTGCTCCCTGCTTGAACCGCAACCGAAATTTTCTCCGGCCACGATCATGTCTCCTTTCATGACCTTTTTGTGGAAATCCGCGTTGAACGTTTCCATGCAGTGGGATGAGAGTTCCTTTTCGTCGGTCGTGTTAAGGTACTTGGCTGCTATGATATCGTCGGTGTTGACATGGTATCCGAATTTCCATGCTTTACCTCTCGTTTCCATTTTTTCTCCCGCCGGTTTTTTGTTTTTCCGGTTCTTATACAGTTTAGAAGGTTACCACAAATGGCTTTTCAAATCAAGGGCTCCGGGCTTAGCGGAAAGGATTTTTTGCAACTCTGCCTTTGAAAGGATAAAATTATCGGATGGAATATGGCATTATATACTGGCTCGATCTTGCCGGCACTTTTGTATTTGCCGTCACGGGGGCTCTTTCAGCGGGTCGGAAGAAAATGGACGTGTTCGGAGTCGTTGTCCTGGCCTGCGTCACTTCTCTCGGAGGAGGAACTGCCAGGGACCTCCTGCTCGGAATCAGGCCAATATTCTGGATAAGAGACATATCGTATCTTTCTGTCGGGATGGCAGGCGGGATCCTGACTTTCATTGTTGCGCATTCAATTGTAATTCCTTACCGGTGGCTCCTCTATGCCGATGCCGTCGG
>JAKPNC010000202.1 GCA_029548585.1 bacterium
GGGGTCGTCTGGGTACCCCTTTTAACGGAGACCGTCTCTATGCCCGGAACAAGAGCCTGCGCTTCCCTGCAGAAAGCTTCGCACCCGGTGGCAAGGATAGTGCGGGTTCCCAGTTCGGTTGCGATGAAGACCATTTCTCCGAACTCCCCCACCTCTATTCCGTTGATCTCCTGTCTTATAACCCCC
Organism: bacterium; assembly: GCA_029548585.1. Classification (GTDB taxonomy): domain Bacteria; phylum Ratteibacteria; class UBA8468; order B48-G9; family JAFGKM01; genus JALNXB01. Next base: position 187 of record JAKPNC010000202.1, read on the forward strand.
ATGTTTCCCGTGTGAGTGAGATGTCCTCCTATCGTTCCCGCCATGGGATGCTGGCCGACGATTGCTGCGAAATCAAACTTCCTGTCTGCCAGGGCGCTTATGGCATTCATCTGGTGCCAGTGTTTTACGAATTCCGCCTTCGGGTGCATTTTTTCTGCCTGGATTCTCCCTGGCCCGTGCCCGTCTGCAACCAATATCTCCGTGGCTCCTCCTTCAAGGAAACCTTCCACCGCCGCGTTTATCTCGAGGGTAAGCAATTCTTTCCCTTTTTCGCAGTAGCGCCCTTCTTCAAAACACCAGTTTTTTGAATCCAGGACTCCCGCAACTCCTTCCAGGTCACACATAATGAACACTTTCATTTGGCTGTCTCCTTAACGTGCCTTTTTTACAGGGCGACTTTCATGGCTCAACAGCAATTTGCCTGGCAATGGGTTTCGCCGGTTGCAAAAAAGGTTGTGGGGCCACGGGTTATTTCCCGGGGACCCAACCTCATGCTATCTCTTTTCCTATCAGCTTGCTCAGTTTCGGGTCGGCCGGGTTTATCTCAAGCTCGTGGAATGTGTATGCCGAGTGATGCATCTCCAGCAGGCTTGTCGGATGAGACTGGGTAAAAATCCTTGTTGGATACTCGTTGTCTCCCCTAATGATCCTTATCCTTGTATAAGGGGGTTTCGGCAGGCCTGTCAGCCCGAAGTTTTCTTTCTTCGCCCTTTCCATGGCTCTCCTTGCCCCTTCTTTGATTTTTTTCCGGGATTCTTCGGGATGGAGATGAATGGCTGAAATGTTATGCTGTTTGTATGCGTTTCTCGGGAGGTGGTTTCCGGATGTAGTCTGCGTACCTCTCTTCACTGCAACTGTCTCTATTCCCGGCACGAGAGCCCGGGCTTCCCGGCAGAAGGCTTCGCACCCTGTGGCGAGTATGGCTCTTATCCCCAGTTCGTTGGCGATAAGTACCAGGTCGCCATATTCCCCTACCTCAATTCCGTTCACAGTCTGCTGCACGACGCCAAGGTTGCCGGTATGGGTAAGATGTCCTCCTATCGTTCCTGCCATGGGATGCTGGCCTATAAAGGCAATGAAATCAAAATCTTTGTCGTCCATGTTGAAAGTTCCCCATTTTGCGGCCGGCCAGTTGCGCGCAAGCTCAACCTGCGGATGCAGGATTTCCTGGTTGATGGCTCCCGAACCGTGCCCGTCGGCAACAAGGATCTCTGTTGCCCCTGCTTCGAGGAAACCTTCCGCCGCGGCGTTAACTTCCATGGTGAGAATGGCCTTCCCTTTCTCGTAGTACCGGCTTTCTTCAAAGACCCAGTTGTCAAAATCGAGCACTCCGGCTACTCCTTCCAGGTCTGTCATTATGAAAACTTTCATTTTCTTCCCTCCTTGGGAAACCTCTGTGATCCCGGGTGAAGATCCCCGGGATAGAACATTTTAGCATTACAAGGGAAAAAATCAAAAGGCAGGTCTCCCGGCAAGAATGCACAGACATCCGGAAAGATTGACAAAAGAAGAGATTTATCGGAATATATAAGTGTTGTGACAGAGATGCGGAGAGCGGAATTTATGAGGAGGCACGGCCATGCAATTGAACAGGAACATATTCAGGGAATATGATATCAGGGGCATTTCCGAAACTGACCTCAAGGGAGACCTGCCCCGGAAGCTCGGCCTTGCATTCGGGGCTTACGTCTTAAAGGAAGGCAGGAAAAAGGTATGTGTCGGCGGGGATAACAGGCTCTCCACCCCGTGGCTCAAGGAACAGGTTGAGGAAGGATTATCTCTTTCAGGGTGCGAGGTTGTTGATATCGGCATCATTCCTACCCCTGCCATGTATTATGCGGTCAACATAAATGCGGCAGAGGCTGGAGTCATGGTGACCGCCAGCCACAACCCGCCCGATTACAACGGCTTCAAGATGGTCTCCGGCAAGAGAAGTCTTCACGGGCCGGATATACAGAAGCTTGCAGATTACATGGAATCCCATTCCTTTCCCGTTATGCCTGCCGGAGCAGGCGGAGGCAGGGGGAGGATATCTTCGCTGGACATTCTCGACTCTTACGCATCCAGGCTTACATCGGGATTCGGCTTTAAAAAGAAGTTCAGGATAGGCGTGGACACGGGAAACGGAACTCTTGGCCCGTTTATCATGAAGGTTCTGGAGCCCCTTGGAATAGATGTCGTTCCGCTATACCTGGAAAGCGACCCTTCTTTTCCCCACCATCTTCCGGATCCTCTGGTGGCAGAGAACCTTCAGGACCTGGTAAATGCGGTCCATGCAAACAAGCTGGATGCAGGCTTTGCGTACGACGGGGATGGAGACAGGCTTGGGGTCGTTGACGATAAAGGGGATATACTTTGGGGCGACCGGCTCATGATCCTTTACGCAAGGGATCTTCTTGCAAGGCTGCCGGGGGCTCCCGTCGTCTTCGATGTCAAATGCACAAGGGCGCTCGAGGATGAGATCAGGAAGGCGGGCGGCCGTCCCGTGATGTGGAAGACGGGTCATTCCCTCATAGAGGAGAAATTGCACAAGGAGAAAGCTCCCCTTGCCGGAGAGCTTTCGGGCCACATCTACTTTGCTGATGAGTATTACGGGTATGACGATGCCGTATACGCTTCTCTGAGGCTTTTGAGAATCATGGACGGGTCAAAGGAGCCTCTGAGCGGACTTTTTTCCGGGGTACGCAGGTATTTCTCCACCCCTGAGATAAGGATGGAGATTGACGATAAAAAGAAGTTCCTGGCAGTGGAAAAAATCAGGTCCTTTTACGCCGATGGTTACCACGTGGAAGATCTGGACGGCGTGAAGGTTTACTTTCCCGAAGGTTGGGCCCTTGTAAGGGCATCAAACACCCAGCCGGCCATAGTGGTGAGGGTTGAGGCGGAAACAGAAGCTTCCCTTGAAATCATCAGGATCGGGTTTCTTGCAAGGATAAACGAATCTCTGAGAGAGCTTTCCTGAGAAACCTCCGCGGGCATGCTGAACCGTTTATATGCTGCGGTTGTCTTATTGAGGCGTTTGAACAGACAGGTCTGCACGAAAGGGGGGTGATGGGGATGAAATGTCCTTTGAGGCTCAAGACTCAAAAGAGGCCGCTTGGAGAAGCCGCTTTCGGGGTCCCCGACCAGGTGCAGGATTTTGACTACTGCATAGAGGCAGGTTGCTCCTGGTGGGACGCAAAAACAGGGAAATGTTTTATCTGCAGGATAGCGGAGATATTGGAAAGGGTACAGGAAAATCCTGCATAAAAGTAAATGAGATAAAATGAGGGGGATGAGTATGAAGCTGGGACTGGTTACTTACAATCTTGCATTCAGCTGGGACCTTGATACTTTGATAGAGAAATGCGGCAGACTCGGTTTTGAAGGGGTGGAATTGCGGACAACCCACAAACACGGAGTAGAGCCTTCCCTTACGGCCAAAGAAAGAGCAGAAGTGAAAGAAAAGTTTGCATCTGCAAACGTTAAGCTTGTGGGGCTCGGGAGTACGTGCGAATATCATAGCCCTGATCCTGCCGTGCTGAAACAGAATATAGAAGAGACCAGGAAGTTTATTCTTCTGGCGCATGATGTGGGCGCCGGAGGGGTGAAGGTAAGGCCCAATGCTTTGCCTCCGGAAGTCCCGAGGGGAAAAACCCTTGAACAGATAGGGATGGCCTTGAGAGAGGTCTCCTCATTCGCTTCCGGGTACGGGGTGAAAATCCGGCTCGAAATGCACGGGAAGGGCTCGAGTGAGCCTGTTTGTATTAAAGAGATTGTGGATATCGCAGACCACCCAAATCTTTATGTATGCTGGAATTCCAATAAGCAGGATGTCGATGAAACGGGATCTGTAAGGGAAAATTTCAATATGCTGAAAGACAGGGTGGAAATATGTCATATAAACGAGTTGAGCAGCGATTATCCCTGGGTTCAGCTCTTTTCCATGCTGCAGAAAGCCGGGTTCCGGGGATTTTGCATGGCGGAAGCGCCTGCAAGCCAGGAAACTGAAAGGTATATGCAAAACTACAAGGCTCTCTTTAACGCTCTTAACCTGGTGGCGGCAACCCGGATATAAAAGCAGGTTGAAATGTCAGTGAAACATCCCTCACTTTGAAATCCTCTTCACAGGGGAGATGTCTGTAAGTTTCATGCAGACTTGACGGGATTGACTGAATATTCGCAAAGGAGGCTGTCATGAAAAGGTTGCTGTTATGGTTTGCTTTCATGTTTGTCCTGGCTTCGTGTTCAAAGGCGGAGGTGTCAAAGGCACCCGGTTTTGAGCTAAGGGATCTTGACGGCAAGATTGTAAAACTGTCTGATTACAGTGGGAAGGTCGTTATTGTCAATTTCTGGGCGACCTGGTGTCCGCCATGCCGGGCGGAACTGCCTGAATTTGTCCGCTTTTACAACGAGAATAAGAAGAAGGGAGTTGAGATAATAGGCATTGCCCTGAGCAGCAGGAAGGCTGATGTTGATGCCATGGTCAAGGAATACGGGATGTCCTATCCCGTCTGCCTGAGCGACGGGAAGGCTGAAGCGGCATACGGGGGAATAAGGGCTATCCCGACAACCTTCATAATAGACAGGAAAGGAAATATTTCAACCAGCAGGAAAGGCATGATGGGTTACAAGGATCTTGAAGAGGCTGTAAAGAAGCTGTTGTGACCCCGGCCATGTGGACCGGCAGGAAGGAGAATGATTGAGTTTTGCGTGTATGCCGGCCAGGCAAGACGGGAGCGCTACTTTTTAAGAAAGGAGACAAGAATGGCGATTAATCCGGGGATAACCAAAGAGATAGAAGAAGCGAAGGACTTTTTTGGAAGAATTCTGGAAGAACAGCTTTCGAGGATAGAAAGAATGAAGGGGGAAGAAGGCTGGACAGATTACGGCAAGCTCAGCCCGCTGGTGATAGGGATTGCCGGAGGAGACGGTATCGGGCCTTTCATAAGCAGCCAGGCCCGGAATGTTCTGGAATTTCTCCTGTGCGGAGAGATAAAAAGCGGCAGGGTGGAGTTGAGGGATATAGAAGGGCTTACCATAGAAAACAGGGTTAAGGCCAACATGGCCATCCCGGATGACGTGCTTGCCGAAATAAAAAAATGCCACCTGATATTGAAGGGCCCCACAACGACCCCCAAGAAAGGTGATCCCTGGCCCAATATTGAGAGCGCCAATGTAGCCATGAGACGCGAGCTGGACCTCTTTGCAAATGTTCGTCCGGTAAGGGTGCCGTCCCGGAATATCGACTGGATGTTTTTCAGGGAAAACACGGAAGGCTCCTACGTGCTTGGCAGCAAGGGTGTGAACGTGGGAAGGGACCTGTCGGTCGATTTCACCGTAACTACCGAGCAGGGATCCGAAAGGATCATAAGCCTTGCCTTTGACTATGCAAAGAAAAACGGGATAAACAGGGTGACGGTCGTAACCAAGGCAAACGTGATAAAAAAGACCGACGGCAGGTTCCTGAACGTGGCCGAAAGGATAGCCGCCCGGTATCCCGGGATAAGCTGGGACGACTGGTTCATCGATATCATGACCGCAAAGCTTATTGATCCTGCGAGGGCCGGAGGATTCAGGGTTCTTGTCATGCCCAACCTTTACGGGGACATCCTGACCGACGAGGCTGCACAGATTCAGGGAGGGGTGGGGACGGCCGGCAGCGCCAATATTGGCAAGAGGTATGCAATGTTCGAGGCGATACACGGAAGCGCCCCGAGGATGGTGGAGGAAGGCCGGCAGCAGTATGCAGATCCTTCAAGCATGCTAAAGGCGGCCGCCATGCTTCTAAACCATGCGGGCTACCCGGAATATTCCAGACGGCTCGATATGGCCCTCGACATATGCCTGCAATACGAGAAGAAGGTCAGGCTGACCGGAAGGCCCGACGGTGCGACAGGGGACGGGTTTGCCGCTTACGTGATGGAAACCCTCAAGGACGGCTCTCTCGAAAAAAGGTGGAAGGAATTTTCCTCGCGGGCATAGGGGGCGGGATGTCAAAGCCTTGAGAGAAGGCAAACAGAAATAGTAATCCCATAGGAAGGCTTTGCAGAAGAGGAAGAGAGAAAGGAGAAAGAGATGGGATTGAGTGTAGCCGGAAAGATAATCAATGCGCATATTGCCGAAGGCCGGCCGGAAAAAGGAAGCGAGGTTGGGATAAGGATAGATCAAACCCTTACCCAGGATGCTACCGGGACCATGGCATACCTTCAGTTTGAATCCATGGGCATTGACAGGGTAAGGACGGAGCTTTCGGTAAGCTACGTGGATCATAATACCGTCCAGATAGGTTTTGAGAATAGCGACGACCATATCTACCTCAGGACGGTTGCGTCGAAGTACGGCATCATTTTCTCCAGGCCCGGAAACGGCATATGCCACCAGGTCCACCTGGAAAGGTTCGGGATCCCGGGCAAAACCCTGCTTGGTTCAGATTCCCATACCCCCACGGGAGGCGGGCTTGCCATGCTTGCAATAGGCGCCGGGGGACTCGATGTTGCGATAGCCATGGCAGGAGGACTCTTTTACCTCACGTATCCCGTGATAACAAGGATCAATCTTACGGGAAGTCTCCGGCCATGGTTGTCGGCCAAGGACATCATCCTGAAGGTGCTGGAGATATTCGATACGAAAGGCAACGTGGGAACGATTTTTGAATACGGGGGTCCCGGGCTGGAAAGACTTTCTGTGCCCGAAAGGGCCACCATTGCCAACATGGGGGCCGAATGCGGGGTGACGACATCCGTATTCCCGAGCGACTCCCAGACACGACGCTTCCTGGCCGCCCAGGGCAGGGATAAGGATTGGGTTCCACTGACGGCCGACGCCGACGCCGTCTACGATAAAGAGGTTACGATAGATCTTGGCGGGCTTGAACCCCTCGCTTCGGTTCCCCATAACCCCGGGAACGTGAAGCGTGTGGCGGACATAGAGGGAATTCCCGTTGACCAGGTGTGCATAGGAAGCTGCACCAATTCGTCATACAAGGATTTGATGACAGTGGCGCACATCCTCAAAGGAAGGGTAGCCGCACCCGGTGTAAGTTTTGTCGTAGCCCCGGGGTCAAAGCAGGTTCTTGAAAACGTCCTGGAAAAAGGAGGGCTTGCAAATCTCATTTCTGCCGGGGCCAGGATAGCCGAAGCGGCATGCGGTTTCTGCATAGGCAACAGCCAGTCTCCCGGGTCGAAAGCAGTTTCCCTTCGGACCAGCAACAGGAATTTTCTCGGCCGTTCCGGGACCAGGGATGCGGATGTCTACCTGGTGAGCCCGGAGACTGCGGCGGCGGCAGTTTTAACCGGCAGAATAACCGAGCCTTCGAGGCTCGGGGAAATGGGGATAAGCTACCCTGACGTGGAGATGCCCGATAAGTTAAAGATTGACGACGGGATGTTCATATTTCCGGGTAGCGCCGGGGAAGAGAGCCGGGTAATCAGGGGCCCCAACATAGCCGGCATTCCCGCCGGGAGCCCCCTGCCCGATATCCTCGAATGTACCGTTGCCATCAAGGTTGGGGATAAGGTTACTACTGACCACATAATCCCCGCAGGCGCCAGGATGAAATACCGCTCCAACGTTCCCAGGTACTCGGAATTTCTGTTCGAGGTTGTTGACCCCGGTTTTTACCGGAGGGCTCTCGAAATAAAGGAAAAGGGAAGATTTTCAGCGATAGTGGCGGGAATCAGCTACGGCCAGGGTTCTTCGAGGGAGCATGCGGCCCTTTGCCCGATGTACGTTGGGGTTAAAGCTGTCATTTCAAAGTCGATTGAAAGGATACACCGGGATAACCTGGTGAATTTCGGCATCCTTCCTCTTTCTTTTGTTGACGAAAAAGATTATGAGAGGATTAACCGGGACGACATGCTTGAAATAAAGGATTTCCGCGTGCCCCTCATGAAGGGCAGTTCCATCAAGGTCCGCAACCTCTCAAGCGGAGAGGAGATTGAAACCGAATGCAGGCTTTCTACAAGGCAGAAAGAGATCCTTCTGGCGGGAGGCGCCCTTGCCTTCATGCGCGGGAAAAGGGAGTGAGTTCAGGGTGCCTGACCGGATGCCGGGAGCACAATTAGGGGGAGACATGGAATTTGCAAATCCGTTTGAAGCAGAAGGAAACTGGTACAGGGGAAACCTTCATATCCATACAACTGAATCGGACGGTATCCACACTCCTGATCAGGCAGCCCGTTTGTACAGGGATAGGGGGTATGACTTCATCTGCATCTCGGACCACCACAGGGTAACAAGCGTGAAAAATAAGCCGGAAGATCTTCTTATCATACCCGGCGCAGAGATGGGAAGGGGACCGGTTCACGTCGTGGGAGTGGATGTCTCCGCTGGTTTTGACGCACAGGGGATGAAACTTCAGGAGGTTATAGACAGGATAAACGGGCAGAGGGGCATGGCCATTATTGCCCATCCATACTGGAGCGCGATAACTTCGGCCGAACTCGCAGGGGCGGAAGGCTACGCGGGATTCGAGATTTTCAATAACGTATGCAATAACATAAAGGGGAAGGGGTATTCCACGGTTCATTTTGACGAAGTCCTGCAGTCAGGCAAAAGGATTCTTGGTTTTGCTTCGGACGACACCCATTGTGAAAAAGACCTCTTCGGGGGCTGCATCATGGTAAAGGCGAGATCCCTGGAAAAGGAATGCATAATGGATTCCCTGAGGAAGGGATTGTTTTACTCTTCCACCGGGATGTCCATAAGCGGCCTGGAGGTGAAGGAAGGAAAAATTACCATCTCATGCCAGGCTTCCGAGTCCGTCAATTTCGTAGGTTACGGCTTTATGGGAAACCTTGTATGTGCGGAGGCAGGGGCAACTCTTACCAGAGCTGAGTACCAGGTTAAGGGGACGGAAAAGTACCTGAGGATAGAGATAACGGGGAAGTCGGGCCTCAAGGCCTGGACCAACCCTATGTTTCTTTGACGGATTCTTTCCAGATGCTTTTGAGGTATCCGCCGGAAAGTATTGCGGCTATTTCATGAGGCAGCGTTTTCATCCTGGCAGCTTCCGAACAGGGGGTTACCGGCCCTTCGTACCCCATGGCGTCAAGGGTTTCCAAAAAAAGCCGCAGGTTGATCCTGCCTGTTTCTCCCGGGAGCCTTCTTCCCGTGTCCGGGGCTGTCGCTTCATCGCTTGCCTGAACGCAGACGATCTCCCGGGATTTGATATCCCCGATGTCGTCCATCCCCGCTCCTTCCCTGTGCCGGAGAAAGGTGTCAAGGACTATTCCCGCGTTTGGATCCCCGATTTCCCTGCAGATCTCCAGGATACGGGACTGCGTAAATCTGTAAGTATGGCTATATGGTTTTACGGAATTCTGTATATCTGGCGCCTTGATGCCTGCCATGCATCCGGAACCTGCAAGGACCACTAACAGGGTCGAGATTCTGTGGGGCAGAATGCCGGTGAAATCTTCCATGGATAGCCTGTCAGAGCCGGCAGGAAGTTCTATTATGGCCCTTGTTGCCGATATCTCGCAGGCTGCTGATATGAGGGGACCGGCTTCCATGATGGCTTTCTGAAAATCTTCCTGGGCGGCCGAAAGGTCTACGGGCAGTTCCCATGTCCCGGGGCGCATAGAGAAGGAGTCCAGCATCCCCCTGACATATCCGGCGCCATGGCGCATGCAGAGCCCTGCGACTTTTTCCATGTCCAGGTCTATTGACTCAAAACCGCCCAGCGAGGCAAGGCGCAGGGACTCCCTGAGGTCAACTCCGATTCCGAGGTTCTTTAGCGAAAGGTTTTTAAACATTGAAATTTCCTCTCTTTCCGTTATAATCTATGTGGGATCTATTATAATATAAAGGTCAGAAAATGGAAAATACATTTCATATCCAGTGGCACGTGACAGATTTCTGCAACCTGAGGTGCAGGCATTGTTACCAGTCAGATTTCACCTCCGGGAGCCAGCTTCCTTTCGGTAAGCTTGAGAAGATTTTCGCGGGCATGACCGCTTTTGCAGACGGGGAGGGCCGGAAACTGGTGATTGACATTACCGGGGGAGAACCATTCCTGCATGAAAACTGGCACGATATAATCTCCATGGTCAACCGGAGTCCCTCGGTTGCGGAATCGGGGATCATCTCCAACGGATTCTTCCTGGACTCTCCCTCCGTAAAACGTCTCGAGGCTCTTGAGAACTTCAGGATAAAGATTTCGGCAGAAGGCCTCGACAGGGAAAACTACGAGCATTTCAGGGGCAGGGCAACATTCGACAGGTTCAGGAAATCTTGCGGACTTCTGAGGGATTCTTCTCTTGAAAAGGTCCTCATGTTTACCGTTTTTGAAGGCAGCCTTGCCAGGATCGGGGGACTCCTTGAGTTCATGGATGAATACGGTTTCAGTAAAGCCATAATCGAAAGATTTATCCCGTGGGGCAGGGGTTCGGAGATCAGGGCCAGCGTTATTTCCCGGGGAGAATGGAAGGAGATCCTCAGGTTCCTGGCCTCAAGATGCGGGCTGGACGACTGCCTCGGAGACATGATTCCTTACAGGGGGTTTATGGTTGAGAAGGCAGGTCCTTCATACGAACTCTTCGGCGCTCCCTGCATAATAGGCAGGGACGGGGTTGCCGTTATGCCTGACGGGACCGTTTTCCCCTGCAGGCGGTTTCCGATGCCCGTCGGAAATCTTGCCCTGGAGTCCCTTGGGAAGATCCTGAAAGACTCTCCCGTTCTCAAAAGCCTCGCCGGAAGAAAATTTTTGAAAGGGAGATGTAAAACATGTATAATAGATAACTGTTTTGGATGCAGGGCTCTTGCTTACAGCATTACCGGGGATTTCCTTCAGGAAGATCCCCGGTGCATATATGGAACGGAAAAGGGATAAATAACAAAAGATGCCTCCGGTTGCCTGCATAGAGGTAAACGGGAGGAAAGGAGAAGAGAAATGAACATGGTGCCCAGGAAGATGTTCCTGACCAAGGGCGTTGGAAAGCACAAGGAAAAGCTGACAAGTTTTGAGCTTGCCTTGAGAAATGCCGGGATAGCGCATTTCAACTTTGTTTCAATATCAAGCATTTTCCCGCCTAAATGCAAGCTGATTACCAAGAAGGAAGGTCTTTCTCTTCTTTCTCCCGGGCAAATAGTGTTCACCGTGCTGAGCAGGAACAGCACAAACGAGCCCCACAGGCTTATTACCGCTTCAGTGGGAGTGGCTATTCCCAAGGACAAAGAGCAGTACGGGTACCTGTCTGAGCATGAGGGTTTCGGGGAGACCGATGACAGGGCCGGGGATTACGCTGAAGACCTTGCCGCAACTATGCTTGCAACCATCATAGGCGTGGAGTTCGATCCGGATTCTTCTTACGATACGAAAAAGGAAGTCTGGAAGATGTCTGGCGAGATAGTGAAAACGACCAATATCACCCAGTCTGCAATAGGGGACAAGAACGGTCTTTGGACAACGGTTGTTTCGGCAGCGGTCTTTGTCATGTAAAATCGTTCATGTGCCCGGGAGGCTTCGTTTGAATAACGTTACCCACAATTTTCTCGGTATTCCGGATATCCCGTTAAGGGAGGCAAAGTTCCTGGTTCTGCCTGTTCCCTTCGAAGCGACAACCTCCTGCCTTCCGGGCACAAAAGAAGGACCGTCTGCTATTATTGCCGCCTCCAATTACGTTGAGCTGTACGACGAGGAGCTTGACGCCGAGCCTTATCTTTCAGGGATCAGGACTCTTCCCCAGGAGCCGCCGGACTACAGCAGCCTTAAAAGGATGGTTTCCTCGATTCGCAAGACGGCATCCAGGTATGCAGGAAAAGGCAGGATAATAGCAGGACTGGGGGGAGAGCATACCGTTACCCTGGGGCTGGTGAAAGCGTGCAGGGAAACCTGCCCGGGACTCAGAGTTGTATCCCTTGATGCCCATGCGGACCTCAGGGATTCATACCAAGGAACCGGTTACAGCCATGCCTGCGTTATGAGAAGAGTGGTGGAAACCGGAAGCAGGGTATATACGGCCGGGGTAAGGAGCATAAGCAGGGAAGAGAAGGAATTTTTGGATGGTTCCTCCGGCATGTCCACCGTTTTGCTTGCCTGCAAAATGGGAGACAACTGGGACGAATCTTTTGACAGGATGCTTCCTCCTGGAGATTATTACCTGTCGGTAGACGTGGATTTTCTTGATCCCTCGGTTATGCCTGAAACCGGCACCCCGGAACCGGGAGGATTTTTCTGGAACGATACCATGAGGTTTTTGAGGCGTTTCATAATGAGGCGGGACGTGAATATTTCAGGCTTCGATGTGGTTGAACTCTCTCCGGTTAAGAGTGTCACTCCTTCTTCTTTTCTCGCCGCAAAGCTTGTCTACAGGATCATCGGGCTTCTTGCCGCCAAAAACGGTTATTTGAAACAGGATTAACCAATTCCTTCTTCCGCCCCGATCCTTCTCAGGAAATCCCTTGCCATCCTGATGTCTTCAAGAGGATTCTCCCCGACTTCTCTTTCTATCGTGTAAAAACCGTCGTACCCTGTTTCCCTGAGGGCTTTCAGGTAGGCAGGGAAATCCACATGGCCCTGCCCAAGGGGTGTTTCCCTCCACTCTTTTCTGCCGTCGCGGTCCGGCAGCTTGATGCCGTCTTTTGCATGGGTATGTACGATGTAATCGGCCAGGGTGTACACGGCCTTGACGGGATTAACCCCCGCTACCATCACCAGGTTTGCAGGGTCGAAGTTGACCTTGAGGCCGGGATTGCCGATGGAATCGAGGAGTTTTTTGAGCAGTTCGGCCGTTTCCGGGCCGGTTTCCGTGGCCAGCACGACATTCCTGCTGACTGCATACGTGCCTACTTCCGGCAGGGAGCCGGCCATGAGCTTCCACTCCGGCGCGGAGGGATCTTCGGGCACCGTTCCTATATGGGTTGTGACTATCCCTACCCCAAGGTCCCGGGCAAGGTCTATTACCTCTTTTGTTCTTCCTATCCTCCATTCGAGGGTCTTGCTGTCAGTGAATCCAGGCCCTCCGAAATCGCCCACGAGGGCCGAGATGGTAAGTCCCAGGCCCCTTACGAAAGAGGCAAGATGTTCTCTGCCGGTATGGGAGAGGTTTGCGGGGTCGAGTTCTCCGCCCGTTGCATACGGCTGTATGCCTTCTATTTTCAGTTCGGCCGCCTTCCTGAAAGAGTCTTTTACCGGCAGCCTGAAACAGTCAGGGATGACTCCTATCTTCATCTCTCTTCTCCTTTTCGTCTCCTTCCTCCAGGTAGATCTCTATGGCCGCGTCCGGGCAGAGTGTGACGCACCTTTTGCATCCCGTGCACGAGGCGCTTCCGTCAGTTTCGATGTAGTGGTATCCCATCCTGTTGAATTCTTTTGAGGCTCTGAATACATGGCCGGGGCAGATGTCGACGCACAACTTGCAGGACTTGCATTTTTCCTTGTCTATTTTGATAGAGAACATGTTCTTCCTTACGGGTTCTGTTGATTATTCACGACCGGTTTGTTCCTTCCCCTGCTCTTTCACATCCCGGGCTTTTATATGAGTTATTTATTTGATGCATGGGGGAGAATATTCCCCTTCTCCTTTTTCAGGGCATCACACGTATATTAAAGCACCAAGGTTGGCGGTTGTCAAGTTTGAAATGGGCTGAAAGGGCTTTTAAACAGGCCGTCAAATGACTGGAACGCATAGGAGCCGGGGAAGATCATTGGCTTTCGTTACCTGTTCCAGCTGAACTTGGACTCAAGGTTCCTGAAGAAGAGCTTGTCATCCATGATGGTATCGGCCGTTCTCGGGGATTTTTTGATTGATACGGTATCCCCTTGCGCCAGAGGCAACTCTTTCTGTCCGTCAAGAACCAGCATGCCGTCCTGGGCCATCACCACGGATATCCTTTCGCTGTCACGGAGTATGACCGGGCGCCAGGAGAGAGTGTGAGGGCAGACGGGTAACAGTATCATGCATTTAAGTTCAGGATCAGCCACCGGTCCGAGCGCGGAAAGGGAGTGTGCCGTGGAACCTGTGGGAGTGGATATGATCAGCCCGTCTCCTCTGATCCTGAAGATGGGTTCCCTGCTGCCGGAAACGTTTATGTTGATGATCCTTATCCCTTTCCTGTGGATGACCGCCTCGTTGAGGCAGATATTTTTTGAAAGCGTCCTGCCGTTTCTCTTTACAGAAACGTCCAGCAGCATCCTCCTTGTGACCGAATATTCGCCTTTGAGGATCTTTCTTATCTTCTTATCGGCGTCCTGCGGACTGTTGGTCAGAAATCCCAGTTTCCCATACTTTATTCCATATATAAGTGCCCTCTTTTCAAGCATGTGAACCCCCTTGATGAGGGTACCGTCTCCACCGAGAGCAATAATCAAATCCACATCTTCTGCAGACGTTTTCACTTCTTTTCCACAGCTTTTCAACAACTTATCAAGAGACAAGACCTTCCTGTCTATACCAGGGATCTTCTTGTTTGCGAGGATAAAAATCTTTTTAATCATGATGAAAAATCCCCTATTGTTTTTGCAAGCCTTTCGGGAGAAAGTCCGTACTTGTCCAGGAGAGAAGCTCTCTTTCCCTGTTCAATAAACTGGTCCGGCAACCCGAGCCTCAGAAGTTTCCTGTCAAGGTTCATGTCGGTTATGTATTCGCTCACTGCCGAGCCGAACCCTCCGACAATGCTGTTTTCTTCAACCGTTACGATCCTTTTGCATCGGCCGATGGCAGACAATGCTTCCGGCGGAAGCGGCTTTATGGCGTTGACCGGGTAGAAGGAAACGGAACCGTCTCCCTTCTCTATTATCATGCGGCAGGCCTCGAGAGAGTTCCATGCCATGCTGCCGCATCCGAGAACGGCTGTCTGTCCCTGGTTCTCGCATGCCTCTATGGAAGGGGGCAGGAAACCCTTGGGAAACCTGATGAAAACGGGTTTTTCTTCTTTCATGGAGGCGGATACAAGTCTCTTGACGTCTTCCATGCTGCATGGGGCAAACAGCTTCAGGCCCGGAAGTGTTCGCAGCAGGGATATGTCGAAGACTCCATGGTGAGTGGGACCGTCCTCTCCCACGATGCCCGCCCTGTCAACAAGAAAAGTTACCGGGAGGTTCTGCAGGCATATGTCATGGAATATATGGTCGTATCCCCTCTGAAGGAAAGTGGAGTAGATGGCTACAACTGTTTTCATCCCGGCCCTGGCAAGTCCCGAGGCAAAGACGATGCAGTGGCCCTCGGCAATGCCCACGTCGAAAAACCTCGAAGGGAACCTGGCGGCGAAATTTTCGAGGCCCAGCCCCTTCTCCATGGCTGCCGTCAGGACAACCAGTTTTTCTTCCCTTGAGGCCAGGTTCTCAAGCTCTTTTCCTGCGACGCCCCCGGGCGAGGGGGCCTTCCTGGCGCTGAAGCTGCCGGTGGGAATGTCGAAAACGGGTGCGCTGTGAAAATCTTCAGGAGATTCCTCGGCAGGCTTGTATCCCTGGCCCTTTTTCGTTACCACGTGAAGAAGAACGGGTTCGTTTATATCTTTTATGTTTGACATTATGTGGAGAAGCTGCTTGAAGTCATGGCCGTCAATGGGCCCGAAGTATCTCAGTCCCAGTTTTTCAAAAAAGACCCCGGGGATAAGCAGCTGCCTCGTCTTCTTTTCCATCTCCTGGGCAAGCTTTATGATTTCGTCCCCTATGGAAGGTATCGATTTGAGTATTTCTGCGACTTCGGCCCTGGGCCTGTTGACCACGGGGGAAGTGATAAGCTTTGCAAGGTAGTATGAAAGGGCTCCCCTGGTAGGAGATATGGACATCTTGTTGTCATTAAGCACTATTACGAGGTTCTTTTTCAGGGATCCGAGGAAATTGAGCCCTTCAAAAGTTGTTCCGTTTGTCAGTGACCCGTCTCCGATAACGGCTATTACCCTTCCCTGCTGGCCGGTCATGGACTCTCCCGTTTTAAGTCCCGTGGCTGCAGAAACGGCCGTGCCCGCATGTCCGGTTTTGAATATGTCCGAAATGCTCTCTTCCGGGGCAGGGAAACCGCTTATTCCCCCTTCTTTTCTGAGGGTCCTGAAAGAGCCGTATCTCCCGGTAAGGATCTTGTGGGTGTAACACTGGTGTCCGACATCCCAGACTATCTTGTCAGGAGGGATGCTGAAGGTCCTGTGTATGCTTATGGTCAACTCTACCGCGCCAAGGTTTGAGGAAAGGTGTCCGCCGTTGACAGAAACGGTTTCTATTATGAGCTGTCTGACCTGGCCGGCGAGGAGGTCGAGCTCCTCGGTTGAGATGTTTTTAATCAGGGGAGGATCTTTCGATATCCTTTCGATTAATTCCATTTTTGATTCTCTCTTTCACCTCGTCTATTTTATCGAGCAGTTCTTTCTTCTGTTCCATCTCGTATGCTTTCATGAACCAGTTGAGGGCTTTCTCGTATTCCTCCAGTTGAAGGTAAAGCTCTCCGAGATGCTGGTATATCTCTGGATCTTTTTCCATCCCGGCTGCCTGTTCAAGGTATTTCCGGGCTTTCCTGTAGTTGCCCTGCCTGAAGTAGAGCCATCCCAGGCTGTCAATAAAGGCTCCGTTGTCAGGCTCTATGGAACAGGCCTTCTTTATCATCCTGCCGGCATCCTGCAGGTTCTTATCCTGAAGGAGGTAGCTGTATCCCAGGAAATTCAGGGCAAGGGCGTTTTCAGGATCCAGTTTTATTGCCTGCTTCATTTCTTCTTCCATTTTCTCCGGCAACTTCAACTTGTCGTATACTATGCCCAGGTAGAACCTGACCGCGGAAGTATCCTGGAGTTCCGCGCTCTTTCGGAAAAAAGTTTCTGCTTCCTTGTAATTTTCCTCTTCCGTATAGATGATACCCATGAGGTTGTAGAACTCTGTGTTCCTTATTCCGTTGTCCATGGCCTCTTGAAGCGTTTCTTTTGCCTCTTTCAGCTTCTTCTCCTTGTAAAGGGCAAAGGAAATGAACGAATATGAGACGCTGTCCTTTGGGTTTATCCTGACAGCCTTGCGGAAGTATTCCATTGCCTCTGTTTCCCTGTCTTGCCTGCTGTAAAGAAGGGCGGTGGCAACCACCCCTTTCCAGAAGCCCGGAGAAAGCCTTATGGCGGACAGGTAAGCCTTCTCGGCCTCTTCGAGTTTTCCCATTCTTTCAAGGATGTTGCCCTTGTTGAACCATAGCAGGTAGTTTGCAGGGAAAGCCTCCAGCAGGATCTCGTACTGCTTTTCCGCGTCACCGAGCCTCTCCTGGGCAACCAGTATGTCGCAAAGCATGATCCGCGCAGACTGGTTGCCGGGTTCGAGGGCGAGCCCCTTTTCAAGGTACGAGGCTGCAAGCCGCTGGTTATTCTCAAGGATATAGGTAACCCCAAGGCTGAACATGGCGTCGGAATTGCCCGGATCGAGTTTCAGCGCCCTGAAAAAAGCACGCTTGGCCTCGGCGGTCTTCTTTTCCTTGACGTACAGGTTTCCGAGCTTGACGTACAGGTAGCTTGATTCCCCTTCCTGAAGAAGAGCCTGCCTGTAAGCTTTCTCCGCATCGGCCCTGTTCTCTTCCCTTTCGTAAAGGAGACCCCTTGCGTAAGATGAAAGGCCCGAATCCCTGGAAACGTGGGCGCACCCTGTTAGCAGTAACAGGAATGAAAGGACCACTCCTGATCGTTTCATGTTATCTCTTTCTCTTTTTGTGTCTGAGAGCTGCAAGCCTCTTCTTTCTCTTATGTGTTTTTATCTTTGCTTTTTTTCTCTTCTTTCCACACGGCATCGTTTCTCCTTTACTCCGAAGCTGTCAATAGTCTTTCATTTTGGATCTGCCGGAGAGCTCTCCAAGCCTTCCTTCAGATCCCGATCTATCAAGTCCCCGAAGTTACAAATCTTTATACCTTTCCTATATATGATTAATTCCCCGCGTTCGGGGGATTCCTTTCACCTTCCTGACTAACGGTTTGCCGCCGAACATTCCGCCAGGGTGTCGGCATGGCCGTCCCGTCACTGCTTTTTATATTACCTTATTTAATGGGTATTCAACAATACCCTGCGCTCCGAGTTTCTTAAGTTCCGGGATAAGGCTTTTCGCGGCATGCTTATCTATTATAGTTTCTATGGCGAACCAGTTATCGTCCGTA
Organism: bacterium; assembly: GCA_029548585.1. GTDB lineage: Bacteria > Ratteibacteria > UBA8468 > B48-G9 > JAFGKM01 > JALNXB01. Next base: position 18,223 of record JAKPNC010000202.1, read on the forward strand.
AGAGACGATATAGTGGGTTTCTTCATCGCCGGCAGGATGGCAAGGATTTTTTCAAGGTCTTTCTTCCGGACATTCATTTTCAGTCCGGCCTTGTTCTCTGCTTCGAGGGCACCTTTCAGGAGGAGAGCAAGGTTCTCAATCTTTTCCTTTTTCCACGGGTCCTGCCAGGACTCTCTGTTGACAATAAGCTTGGGCACGCTTTCCATGACCACGTCTATTATCTCGAGGTCATGAGAAATGAGAGTACTGCCGGTCTCGGTTATTTCAACGATGGCGTCAACCAGCTTGCCGGCTTTTATCTCGGTTGCGCCATAGGAGAATTCGACCTTTGCCGATACCTTTTTTCTTTTGAGGTAATCCCTGGTAACGTTGACCAGTTCGGTTGCAATTCTTTTTCCCTGGAGGTCTTCCACTTTCTTTATGCTGGACCTGGCCGGGGCTGCCAGGACTATCTTGACAGGCCTGAAGCCCTGCTTCGAATATACCAGGTCGCAGATTTCCACCACCCTGACCCTGTTTTCGGTTATCCAGTCCTTTCCGGATATGCCTATGTCGAAAGCTCCCATTTCCACATACTTTGGAATCTCCTGGGCCCTGAGCAGAACCCCTTCAAGCTCAGGGTCGTCTGTCGTAATATTGTAGCTTCTTGATCCCGAGTAGATCTTGAATCCCGCATGTTCGAAAAGGGTGGTCGTGGATTCCTGGAGGGATCCCTTGGGCAAAGCCATCTTAAGTTTCTTCATTGCTAACCTCTCCTTCCGAAAAGACGCCGGTTTTCCTGTATTTCTGGTATCGGAGTTCCACGAGCTCTTCCCTGTTTATAGTCTTAAGCTCCCTTAAGTTCTTGTCGAGAGACTCCGTGAGGATTTCAAAAGTCGTTTTCCAGTTTCTGTGGGCTCCTCCTGCGGCTTCCGGAACAATCTCGTCCACTATTCCCATGCCGAAGAGCGCCTTCGACGTGAGCTTCAGGGCGCGGGCTGCTTCTTCAACAGCATTCTGTGTTTTCCAGAGTATGGAAGCGCAGCCTTCGGGAGAAATTACGCTGTATATGGTATGTTCCTGCATAAGCAGCCTGTCTCCAACTCCTATTCCAAGGGCCCCGCCGCTGCCCCCTTCTCCTATTACTATGCAGATCACGGGGATCCTCAGCATGGACATTTCGTAAAGGTTGTTTGCTATTGTCCTTGCCTGCCCCCTCTCTTCCGCTGCAATGTCGGGATTAGCCCCCGGAGTATCAATGAATGATATCACAGGACATTTCATTTTTTCGGCCAGTTTCATTATCCTCAGGGCTTTCTTGTATCCTTCGGGGTGGGACATGCCGAATTTCCTGAAAATGTTTTCCGCTGTATCCCTGCCCTTCTGGTGGCCCACAACGGCCAGGGGGATTCCCCTGAACCTGGCAAACCCGGCAACTATTGAGGGGTCGTCCGAGGAGCATCTGTCACCGTGGAGTTCAACGAAATTCTCGAAAATGTTTTCTATATAATCAAGGGTGTGAGGCCTGTTGGGATGCCTTGCAAGCTGGACGATCTGCCAGTCTGTCAGGTTGGAAAAGATCTCCTTTATCGTGTCGCCGAGCTGCTGCCTTACCTGTACGAGTTTTGTGGCATCCTGGTCTCCGACCCGCTTCTTCTTTCTCGATTCGATGGCTTCGATCTGCCTGTCGAGATCCTCTATGGGCTTCTCGAAAGAAAGGTATTTTTTTTCCATCAGATTATCTTTGGGACCTTGAAAAATCTGTCCGTTTTCTCCGGGGCGTTTGCCAGTATCTCTTCCCTGTCCATTGACTTTTCCGTCCTGTCAGCGCGAACCGGGCCATCCTTTCTCCCTGTCCCGCGGGCCGGTCCGGCATCCCCGGTGTCAAGTACCGCAAGGGACGACACGTACTCGAGGATCTTCCCGAATTCAACGGCGAAAGAGTTGATTTCTTCTTCTGTAAGCCTGATCCTGGCCAGCTTGCCGAGGTATTCCACGTCCTCTCTTTTTATTGTTTTTCTTTCTTCCGTCATTCTTTTACGCCTGTGTTCAACGGCCCGTTGAAGCCCTTGCCGATATGGTTTGTTGCATGAATGATAATTGTAGCCCAGAAAGAAGCTTAAGTCAATAAAAAAAGATTTGCATTAAAATAGATAATGTATTAAAATGAGTTGAAAAGTTTTTGCCTCAGTTGTTGACATTTGAAAATAATGTGGTATCATACTCACTATGCTTCAAAAGTTGCACTTCAAAAAAAGAATCTAAAAGTGAACGCTTTTTTTATCAACATAAGGAGGTGAACTATGGCAGAGAAAAAGAATAGCCCGGCTGGGGTGATTATTCTTATTATAATCATTCTGGTAGCGCTTTTCTTTATTATCAAGCAGGCATTGCCCAAGAAGGAGGCCGCACCCGAAATGCCTCCAGCAATGGAAGGCGTGGCCCCTGAGGCGACTGAAGAAGGCGCCCCGGCAGAAGCTCCGGCAGAAGCTCCAGCTGAAGCTCCCGCAGAAAAACCTGCTGAAAAATAAAGAAAAATTAATATCTGTTGACAGCATGACAAGTTGCAGGTACAATTAACAGGTATTAAAAGTCGGTTCATTGAAAATCGAGTTATGGAGGTATCCGGACCTCAAGATAGTTTCAAGAGGGTTTGATCCTGGCTCAGGGTGAACGCTGGCGGCGTGCCTAACACATGCAAGTCGTGCGACGAACTCGGAGGATTTTATTTCGGTAGAATTCTCCGGGGGAAAGCGGCGGACGGGTGAGTAACACTTAAGTAATCTCCCCCAAGGACTGGGATAATTCGTTGAAAGGCGGACTAATACCAGATATTCTTTCCCGGTGGGAGCATCGGGAAAGCAAAGACCTGTTTCGACAGGTTGCCATGGGATGAGCTTGAGTCCTATCAG
>JAKPNC010000183.1 GCA_029548585.1 bacterium
CCGAACACGGCCGTTAAGCCTTCCAGCGCCGATGGTACTATCCGCGCAAGCTGATGGGAGAGTAGGTGTTACCAGGGACATTTTTTTTATTCCCAAAGCCCTTTTATTAAGGAAAGATAAAAGATAATGGATGAAAAAGAAAAACTCCTGGAAAGCCTTTCTTCTTTCGATCCCCTGGTCAGAAAAAAGAGCCTGTGCAGGCTTTCTTCCATGGTCAAAAAGGGCATAATAGCCAGGACGGAAAATAAATATCCCTGGATCAACCTCCACATTCACACATTCCACTCTTTCAACTTCATGAACTGGTCTCCCTCGCGGGTGGTATTTGAGGGTTGGCAGAAAGGATTGAAATATACCGGCACTGTCGATTTCGACACCCTTGCAGGGCTCGATGAGACGCTGGTAGCCGGGGATTCCCTGGGCATTGCCGTGACCGGCGGCTTCGAATCGAGGGTTCTTGTGGACGATTTGAGAGAGAAAGTCATAAACTCTCCCAGCGAGCCCGGGATTTACTACCTTTGCGGCAAGGGATTCAGAAAGGCTCCCCGGAGCGGAACCCGTGAAGGTGATTTCTTCGAATGGCTCAATAAGATTGCCCAGGACAGGAACAGGAAGGTAATTGAAAGGCTTAACGATTTTCTTGGAGATGTTTGCGTGGATTACGAAAAGGATGTGCTGACTCTTACCCCTTCCGGCAATCCCACCGAAAGGCATATAATAGAATCATATTATGCCAGGTCGAAGATGCTTAAAGGAGGAAGCACGGCAGGATTCTGGTCAAAAGCATTATCACTGCCGGAACCTGTCGTAAGGGAAAAAATGGAAGGCGGCCCGGCCATTTTCATGGAGATGCTCCGCAAGTTCCTGATAAAATCAGGCGGCCCTGGTTACATCGCTCCCGACATGGAGAATTTTCCACGGCTTGAAGATGTCGTGGAGATGATCGAAAAAGCAGGAGGCGTTCCCACCGGGACCTGGCTCGACGGAACCAGCGAGGGCGAGAAAGACCCGGAAGGCTTTGTCTCTTTCATGAAAGGCAAGGGCATAAGGGCAATTGCCATTATACCCGAGAGGAATTACAATTTTCCCGATCCGGCGGAAAGGAGAGAGAAGGCGGAAAAGCTGGACAGGTTCATGAAAGCTTCCATTGACATGGATATGCCGGTTGTATGCGGAACCGAAATGAATAAGCAGGGGCAGCCTTTCGTGGACGATTTTACAAGGCCCGAGATATCAGTGTACCTCGGCTACTTTCTCCGGAGCGCTTCCGTATTCTTTTGAGAAGATACGGGCGCCGGGTCCGGCCGGTGGTGCATGGTGTCTTGGGGTTCCTTTTTTTGCGGGCCGGCGGGTTGATTCCGGAAGGAAAAGATGATATAATAAATATTTAATCCCAATACGGGTTGATATCATGGAGGCAAAAGAAATGAAGAGAACAGATGTTGCAAAGAAGAAGGATATAGATAAGAAATGGTTTGTTGTTGATGCAACTGATAAGGTTCTTGGCAGGTTGGCAAGCGATACGGCCATGCTGCTGATGGGAAAGAACAAGCCGGTCTGGACTCCAAACGTGGATACCGGCGATTTTGTCATCATCATCAATGCCGAAAAGATCAAAGTGACGGGCAGAAAGCTGACAGACAAGACTTATTACAAGCATACCGGTTATCTCGGCGGGTTGAAAGAGGAGTCTTTCCTTTCAATGAAGAACAGGAAGCCCGAGTTCATCATAACCCATGCGGTCAAGGGTATGCTGCCCAAGACAAAGCTCGGCAGGCAGATGATCAAGAAACTGAACGTATACAAGGGGAAGGAACACCCGCACCAGGCCCAGAATCCCGAGCCTCTCGACCTTGGCCGGTAAATCCCGGGCAAAATCCAATTGAGATTTTTTCCCGCCCTTCCCTCTATTCCCTGCTATGCAAGGCTTTTCTGCAGGAGGCAACCGTGAAGAATAAGATCAGGATTATAGACGTAACCAACAGAGACGGCGTCCAGACTGCCCACCTGGGGCTTTCAAAGCTCCAGAAGACAATGATCAATTATTATCTCAACCAGATGGGAATATTCCAGAGCGAGGCTGGGTTTCCTGTCACGGGACACGAGATAAATTACATGAATGCAAATATAAGCCTGGCCAAACAGAAGGTTCTCACCCCGATCCGCATATCCGGGTGGATGAGGGCAATCCCGGAAGATGTAGAGGCTGCCTTCAGGAATGTGTCCGGCCTGGAGCACGTGAACCTCTCCATATCCATATCCGAACAGATGATAGTGGGCAAATTCCAGGGCAAGATGAAGTTTAACGACGTACTGAAATCCATGAGGAAGGCCATCAGGAAGGCAAAATCCATGGGCATAAAGACCGTGGGAATAAATGCCGAGGACGCTTCAAGGGCAAAACTGAACAGGCTGATTGAATTCGGTCTTGCCGCCAAGGAAGAAGGGGCCAGCAGGGTGAGATACTGCGACACCCTCGGGTACGATTCCCCGTTTTCCATTTACGACCGGGTATGCGACATGGCGAAGAATATACAGATTCCCATAGAGCTCCATTGTCACAACGATCTGGGAATGGCCGTTGCCTGCTCTTTGGCGGGAGCAAAGGCGGCATTGGATGCAGGTGTGGACGCTTACATCAACACCACCGTCAACGGGATGGGAGAAAGGGCGGGGAATGCCGACCTTGTGTCCACAATCCTTGCCATAAGGTATTCTGACGGTTTTACAGGAAAATACGACCTGGATGAGAATACAAACATGAAGATGGCCTGGAGGATTTCCCACTACGCGTCTTACGCATTCGGCGTGCCTCTTCCAATAAACCAGGTGGGAGTCGGCAGGAACGCTTTTGCGCATTCCTCGGGCATACATGTCGACGGAGCTCTCAAGGACAGGAAAAATTACGAGCTTTACGATTACGAGGAACTCGGCAGGGGCGAACCAGAGATCATCGAGACTGGAAGGATGATCCTTATGGGCGAATACAGCGGTATCAAAGGATTGAGGAACGTTTACGGGAAACTTGAAGTAAAGTTTAAGAACGATGATGAAGCCCGGGAGGTATTAAGCCTTGCAAGGTATGCAAACGTTGTAAACCAGAGGCCCCTTACTGATGACGAGCTCATATTTATCGCAAAGCATCCCGTTGAGATGAAGCAGATCATGACCTTGCAGCCCTGAGAAAGAAAATGGACATACTGAGTCTTACCATAGGCCGGATAGCCGATATGGTCAGGAAGAGGGAGATCTCCTGCCTGGAGATATGCGAAAGGTTCCTCGATGCCGTGAAAGAAAGAGACGGGGAGATCAACTGCTACCTTCATGTCAACGATAAGATCCTTGAGGAAGCGAAAGCATCCGACTCAAGGCTGGCAGGGGGAGGCAGTCCCCGCGCCCTTGAAGGTGTCCCGGTAGCCGTGAAAGATAACATATGCGTCAGGCAGATGCCGGCCACCTGCGCGTCGCGCATGCTTGAAAATTTCGTGCCTCCGTACGACGCCACGGTGATAGAGAGGCTCAGGGACCAGGGGGCTCTTATCCTGGGCAAGACAAATATGGATGAATTCGCCTTCGGATCATCAACGGAAAGCTCCGCCTTTTTCACAACCAGGAATCCTTTCGACATCACGAGGGTTCCCGGCGGTTCCTCTGGAGGGTCTGCGGCGGCTGTGGGCGCAAGGCTCTGCATGGGGGCCCTCGGTTCAGATACCGGGGGATCTATCAGACAGCCCGCCGCATTCTGCGGCATCGTCGGCTTTAAGCCGTCTTATGGGGTCGTTTCAAGGTACGGACTTATCGCCTTTGCCTCTTCCCTTGACCAGATAGGACCAATGACCAGGGACGTAATGGATTCCTGCATCATAATGAATGTTATCTCTGGCAGGGACAGCAGGGATTCCACCTGCCTTGATTATGATCCGCCGGACTATACCCGTTTTCTCAGGGAAGACCTAAAGGGAATAAGGATAGGAGTCCCCGTGGAGTACTTTCCATCCGGCATAGAGGATTCCGTCAGGGAAAAGGTGCAGGATGCCATAAGGGCGGCGGAATCCCTGGGCGCAGAGGTCGAGGAGATATCCCTGCCGCATACGGGTTACGGGATAGCCGTCTACTACATAGTGGCGACCGCCGAAGCCAGTTCCAACCTTGCAAGGTTCGACGGTGTCAAGTATGGATACAGGACTCCCAGCCATGAAAACCTGCTTGAAATGTATATGAATACCCGGGGTGAAGGTTTCGGCAGGGAGGTTAAGAGGAGAATCATGATGGGAACTTACGTCCTTTCTTCCGGGTATTACGATGCCTATTACAGGAAGGCGGAAAAGGTCAGAAGTCTTATAAGGAAAGATTTTGAAGAGGCTTTCAGGAAGGTCGACGTTATCTTTACCCCGGCAACGCCCGAGGTCCCTTTCAGAATAGGCGAAAAGAAGGCCGATCCCCTGAAGATGTACCTTTCGGATATTTTTACCGCCAACGTCAATCTTGCCGGACTTCCTGCCATAACCCTGCCTGTGGGATATTCCGGGAAACTGCCGGTAGGACTCCAGGTGATAGCTCCCTTCCTGAGAGAAGACATGCTTTTCAAAAGCGCCTCGGCCATTGAAAACCATTTCAGGCATACTTCCTGAACGGGGATGTCACGATCCTCCGGCCGTGGGAATTCTGCCATGTCGCGGCCTATCTGCGTTTTTCTTCCTGTTACCGGTCTGCAAGCATCAGGATTAAGCCACACGGGATAACAAATGTACGGCGGATTGTTTGTATGATAAACCCCGGAGGTCCGGATGGATAATGAAAGGTTTGAAAAGGGAATCAGCCTTGTACGGGAAGCCGGCGCTTTCCTGAAGTCCCGCATGGAGGAACCTTGCATTGAAAAGAATTTTGCATATGACGTAAAACTCCGGCAGGACAGGGAAAGCGAAGAGATAATACTGGGCGGTATAGGGAAGTTTTTTCCCGGAGACGGTTTTTTGTCTGAAGAGAGGGGAAGCAGGGATACTCTTTCAGGATATTTATGGACAGTGGACCCTCTCGACGGCACGTTCAACTATTCGAGGGGATTGCCGCACTGCTGCGTCTCAGTCTCCTGCACCGGAGGAGGCCCGGATTTTGGGTTAGTTTACGATTTCTTCAGACAGGAACTCTTCAGCGCGCAAGCCGGGCGGGGGGCCTTCCTTAACGGAGCCAGGATACATGTGAGCGAAACCGGGAGCATGAAGGAATCCGTTATGTGTTTTGGGCTGATGAAAGGCTGGAAAGATATCTCTTCAGGGGTTTCTGTCTTTAATGCTTTCGCGGCGGGCGTCAGGAAAATCAGGATGCTCGGAGCCGCCGCTCTCGACCTCTGCTACGTTGCCTCGGGCAGGGTGGATTTCTTTGTGGAGACGGGACTCAAACCCTGGGACACCGCTGCCGGAAGTATCATCGTCCGGGAAGCCGGAGGCATTTACAATCAATACGTTTCCGGGGAAACAGTCCTGACTTATGCCGGAAACGGAAACCTGAAAATGGACAAGATCTGCAGAGAACTGGCCGAAAAATGAAAAAGACTATTGGAAGCATCGTTAAACCCGTGAGCAGCCTCGCCGTACTTTTCAATGCCTTCATGAAGAAGATCGAGGAAAGGACTTCTCCTCCGGATATTTCACCGGAAGGCATCAATTTTGTAAATCTTCTCCTGGACGAGATGAAGGACGCGGAGCAGGGGATATTCGCATTCTTTACCGAGTTTCTCCTGATGCAGCATTACGCGGATAAAATGGTGGAGATAGAGAACGAGGTTGCCCTGGCCGGAGTACTCAACGAAAGGATCAAATCCCTTCTCAAGCCGGATTTCATAGAGATATACTTCGAGGAAAGCAAGGGGGGGGCGTTCAGGCTGGTTTCGAGTTATCCTGCAGGAAGGAAAGAAGGCCGTTCGGGTTTCCATTCTGTCGCGCGGGAATGTTTCGAAAGCGGCGAAAGCAGGTTACATGGCGACAAATCCCGCGAAGGGAGAAAGATTTCCCTGCTGGCCGTTCCCCTCAGGACAACAAGGGAAAAATACGGGGCCATCCTGGCCGGCAAGAAAGGCAGCCGGAGCTTTTCCCCTGAGGACTCGGCTCTGGTGGTGGCGGCGGCCGCGGTTGTCAGTTTTGCCATTAGCAATGTGAAACTCATGCACGGGATGATCAGGAACGAACGTCTTGTCACAATGGGAGAGACCCTTGGAGGATTGTCCCACGATATAAGGAACAGGCTTAACGGGATTGGCCTGGGGATTTCCCTTATAGAGGAGGCCGAAAGATCCGGAGACTCACGGATGGCGGCCCATGGCAGGGATACCGTCAAAAAGGGATACGAGATGATGAAAGACCTGGTTCTTTCGATGGTTGACTACTCAAGGGCAAGAGAAACAACCCTTGTCAAGACCGACCTGAACAGCCTGCTTAATAAGGCCCTGGATGATAACAGGGATATCTTCGGGAGGGAAGGCATAAAGGTATATGCCCGTTACGGGGAGAATCTTCCCGGAGTGGATCTTGATCCGGAAAGGATGGGAAGGGTTTTTTCCAATCTTTTTCAGAATGCCGCGGACGCTGTCAGGGGCAGGAAAGGTATCATAAGGGCAGGAACCCGTTTTCTCCCGGGAGAGGGTGTAGTCGAATTCTGGATAAGCGACAACGGGACGGGTATCCCTGAAGGGAATCTTGACAAAATATTCGATATCTTTTATTCTACAAAAGGTTCACGGGGAACCGGATTCGGCCTTGCCATAGTCCAGAAGATAATCTTCGAACACAAGGGAAGCATAAGGGTTGATTCCACGCCAGGCAGGGGCGCTTCTTTCCATATCCGGATACCCGTGGAGACCTAAAGGAGAGATAAGAATGGTAAGCTACAACCAGTTCAAGGATATGGAGATAAGGACAGGCAAGGTTCTGCAGGTTGAAGAGATAGAAGGAGCCGACAAGTTATACCTTATAACGGTCGATATCGGTATTGAAACAAGGAAGATCGTTGCGGGGATAAAGCCCTGGTATTCCATCCAGGAGCTTACGGGCAAACATGTCATCATCCTTGCCAATCTCGAGCCCAGGGTTATAAGAGGCATCGAAAGCAAGGGGATGCTCCTGGCCACTCTTGCCGACAATAATCTTTCGGTTCTGACAACGGACAGGGAAGTTCCTCCGGGCAGCATAGTTTCATAAAACCGATTTTCCGCGCAAACAGGTAAACCGGAATCCATGGGGGCGCCGCATGGCAAGAAAAGTGAAAATAAGCAATATGAGCATTTCTCCTGCGCCTGTGGATCTCAACCTCAGGTCCCGGGACCTTGTGGGAAGAGTCATAGATTACCTTGACTTGAAGCTTCAAAGCGTGCTTCCTGAAAAACCCGACCTGATCGTTCTACCTGAAAACTGCGACCGTCCCGGTTCTCCCGGCTCCCTCATCCCCGGCCAGTCTTACCTGGGCGAAAAGAGGTCTGACTATTTTGAAGCCAGGGGAAGCCGGGTCCTTGATTTTTTCCGGGAACAGGCCTTTCTGAACAAGTCTTACATAGCATACTCCTCTCTGACAAGGGATGGACAGGACCATTGGAGAAACGCCACTCTTCTCATAGACAGGACCGGACAGGTTGCGGGGAAATATTACAAGAACCACCTCGTGATTGGAGAAAACAGCGAAAATTCCATCCTGTACGGAACCGAGGCTCCCGTTATCGGGTGTGATTTCGGCACCGTAGCCTGCGCCATATGCTTTGACCTCAATTTCACCGAACTTCTTTCCAGGTATGCGGTTCTACATCCCGACATAATACTTTTTTCTTCATCGTATCACGGCGGATTGATGCAATCCTACTGGGCTTATGCATGCCGTGCCCACTTTGTCGGGGCCATAGGAGGCAAGGGAAGGCGGGGATCTGTCATTTCTCCTGTCGGGACCCAGATTGCCTCAACGAGCGATTACATGGATTGCGTGACGGCAACGGTCAACCTTGACTGCTGCGTGGTCCACCTCGACGGAAATTATCCCAGGTTCGCTGATATGAAGGAGAAATACGGGGATGGCGTAAGCATACAGATCCCGGAATACCTGGGTCCGGCTCTCATTACAAGCAACATGGATAACATGTCTGTCGGGGATATTGTCTCGGAGTTTGGCCTCGAACTTCTTGACGATTACCTCGAAAGGTCGAGGCGCCACCGGCGTGAAAATACCGGTTGAATGCAAAAATTCTTCCGCCACCTCATTCGTAAAGAAGATATTTTTTTCTCTGCTCCATGAATGATTCCAGCCCCTGCTGGTAGCCGTGGACGATCTCTTCCGCAGGTTTTCCTTCCCGGAACATCTTCAGCACCAGGTCGGTTCCGTTGGCCTGGTTGAACATGCCCTCGGCATATCCGGATATCTTTGAAAGGTCGAAATTGTCAGGATACATGCTGATCAGGGTTCCGATCACATGGTAGCCGGTTTCAACCGGCCTGAAGCTTTTCTCGTCCGTTATTATTATACGGGAACCGCCGCAGAAAGTGTCCTTGAAATGGTGGTACCTCGGGGTGAAGTAGAAAGGTTGGAAAAATACACCGGGCAGTTTCATGGAGTTAAGCTTTTTTGAGATCCTGTCCGGGTCTATCCAGGGCGCCCCGAAAATCTTGAAAGGCAGGGTGTATCCGACCCCTATGCTGACAAGCGGCAGTTCGCCCAGTATTCCGGTCGTGGCATAAAACAATGGAGTGTCGCTTTCCGGTATGTTGGGGGACGTAGGGGTCCATGTAAGGCCCGTATCTTGCCATCTCATCCATCTTTTCCATCCTTCCATCGGGACAACGGTAAGCTTGCAGTTTATCCCCAGTTCGGTGTTGAAGTAACCGGCAAGTTCCCCCATTGTCATACCGTGAACGTAGGCAACGGGGCCGGGTCCGATGAAAGAAGAAAAGCCCATGTCAAGCACGGGCCCGTCGACAAGAAGCCCCCCAAGCGGATTGGGCCTGTCAAGAACGACAAAGGGAATAGACCGGCGTGCCGCCTCTTCCATGCAGTTTTTCATGGTTGATGCGTATGTGTAGGAGCGGACCCCTATATCCTGCATGTCGAAGACAAGCATGTCTATGCCTTCAAGCATTTTTCCTGTCGGTCTCCTGGTCTTCCCGTGAAGGCTGAAAATCCTTATGCCCGTCAGGCTGTCGGACTGGTCTTCCACGTCTCCTGTCCGGCCGCCTGTGAAACCGTGCTCCGGGCTGTAAATGGCGGCAACCCTGGTCTCTTTCATGGCGGCAAGAACCTCCACGGTGGTTCTCATCCGGCTGTCCAGGGTGGTTTTGTTTGTTACTATCCCTATCTTCCTGCCCTTGATAAAACCGGGGTTCCTGCTCTCCAGCACCTCTATGCCCGTCATTACCCTGTCCCGGGGCTCCCGCGGCCACGCATGCAGGGATAGGACAGCGAGAAAGAAAGCTGCGGCATACCTAAGAATTCTTTTCATCGGCCTTTTTCCTGGCAACACGTTTTGTAAAGAAGGAGATTTCCTCCGGGGTAAGGGATCTGTAGCTTCCCGGGGCAAGCTGGCCGAGCTGAATGTTTCCTATCCTGACCCTCTTCAGGGATATGACGGAATAACGGAGCCTTTCGAACATCCTCCGGACTTCCCTTTTCCTGCCTTCCTTCATGATAATCGATACGACGCTCTGGTTTGTCGAGGGGTAATCTTTTACCATCCTGCCGGATGAAGCCCGAAGATTTTCCCCCTTGTCTGTTATGCCCCTTTTCAGCAGGCCTATATGCCTACGGTCGAAAGACGGAGTTACGGTTGCCTCGTACTCCTTTTCAACCTCGTAGCTCGGGTGTGTGACCTGTTGGGCGAAAAGGCCGTCTGTTGTAAGGATGATAAGCCCCGAGGAATTCTTGTCAAGCCTTCCTGCCGGGAAAATCTTGCCCATGGAAGGGGGCAGGAGCTCGGTGACCTTGCGTTCTGCGAACCTGTCTTTCAACGTGCACGTATAACCCTCCGGCTTGTTCAGTGCGATATAGACGCTTTTCTGGACAGATATTTTTCTGTTGCCAACGCTTACAGAATCGTTTTCCCCCACGTCGGCATAAGGGAGTATGACAACCTTGCCGTTGAGGGAGACTTTCCCCTTTTTTATGAGTTCGTCAGCCTTTCTCCTCGAGGCTACGCCTGACCTCGCAAGGTAAACATTCAGTTTAACCATTCCGCCGTTCCCCCTTTTTCCATGAAGACCCTCGGCACCCTTGCGGCGATAAGTCCGGTCAGCTCGTTGACGCCTATGCCCAGTTTCCGGGCCACCTCGTAAACTGTTATCTCTTCTTCTCCCTGTTTCCCGATTATCCGGACTTCCTCCCCGGCCCTTATTCCATTTCTTCCGGTATCCACCCTGAGAGTGTCCATGCCTATGCCTATTATGGGGAATCTTCTGCCCCTTATAAGGACCTCTCCCTTGTGGGAAAGGGCCTTTGGATAGCCGTCTCCGTATCCCATGGCGATCACTGCTATATCCGTGGGTTCCTTAAGCTCATACCCGAGGCCGTAAAAGCTGAACTTTCCCGCTGGGATGGTTTTGACGAAAGCCACCGCGCTTTTAAGCGAAAAAACAGGCTTTGTGCCCTGGTTGGCGGCATCCCTTCCCGAGCCGTGCAGGAAAAGGCCAATCCTTACCATGTCGAGGTAGCTTTCCTCCTGCCGGTTATTGACCGAGGCGCTGCTTGCGATATGCCTGATGGGGAAAGTGAAACCCCTGCCTTCAAGGGTTTCCAGCAACTCAAGGAAAATACCGAGTTTTTCCCCGCTGGCCCCGTACGAAAAGATCCCCTCCGGGAAAATCCCCTTCAGTCCGGAGATCTTCTCCATGAAGGCAGGCACGTCTCCTGGCAGAAGCCCGTACCTTACCTGTCCTGTATCCACTTTCACATGGACAACGGCCGTTTCCTGGAGTTGAAGGGCCGCTTTTGAAAGGCTTTCTGCCAGTTCCATGCTGCACAGGTTGACGGCAAGCTTATTCCTGACGGCTTCCGCGGCTTCTTCTTCCTGAATTCCCCCGAGAATGAGAATGGGTGTTTTTATTCCTGCCTGCCTGAGCTGAATGCCTTCTTCTATCAGGGCCACGCCGAGGTATTCAATGCCTTCTTTTTCGAGGAAACGGCTTATGCCGGTCATGCCGTGGCCGTAGGCGTTGCCTTTTACGACAGCCATTATCCTTCTTTCTCCCACCCTTCTTCTCGCCTCGTTAAGGTTGTGTTTCAGGTTGTCAAGGTTGATTAACGCCCTTGTGACCCTTAATCCGTCTTTCATTGCCGTTTCTCCGCATCTCTCTTTTCAGACCTGCGTTTACTGCATCAGTATACAAAAATTCCAGGTTTTAATCAAGCTGAACGGCCTTTCGGGTTCTTTTTCCCGGTGCTAAGCCCCGGGGTAAATCCATGGAATAATCATGAAACTTGACATTCCGGCATTAAGTGATATAATGCTTGCATATTTTCAACCATTTAACTTCTACAGTTTCCGGAGGAAAAAATGGGAAGATCAAAAAGGATTATTTTTGCGGTTCTGCTCATTATCTTTTCGTCATTATTTGCCGCCTTTGCCCAGGAAGACAACATGGTGAAGGTCACGGTAGAGAAGGGAGATTGTTTAACCAGGATCTGCAACAAGTACCTTGAGAATCCCTCCTTGTGGAGGAAGATTTCAGAAATAAACAAGATGAAGAATCCCGACCTGATACTCCCCGGCCAGACGATCCTTTTTCCTGCAAGCATGATGAAGGGAACCCCTGTAGCCGGCAGGGTTACCTTTGTAAAGGGAGATGCCTATTACAGGATGTCGGACAAGAGCGAATGGAAAAAAGTATCCCTTGACGACAGGATTGGGGAAGGGGCCATGGTTCGTACGGGCAGCGAGGGAACCCTTGAGATAAAGTTCGAGGACGGGAACGTTTTCTTGCTGCAGCCCGACACCTCGATAGGGCTCAAGGCTGCAAGGAAAAGCGGGGAGGCACACTCCAGGTACAGGCTGTCGGTCAACATGGGCAGGCTCATTACCAACGTCCAGAAATCCACCGGAAAGGAATCCTCTGTCCAGATAGAGTCTCCGACGGCCATTCTCGGAGTCAGGGGCACCGTGGTCAGGAGTTACGTCGCTCCGGACGGGACGACCCATTTCGAGGTTCTCGAAGGGGAGGTGTTTGTAGAGGGCCGTAAAGAAAGGATCGATGTAAAGAAGGGCGAGGGAACGGTTATCCGCCCGGGGCAGGCGCCTCTTGCCCCTAAAAAACTGCTGGAACCGGCAGTTCTGCTGACAGAATTGGAGAACCTTTATACCGGTTTTCCTGTGAAGTTTCGTTTCAGCCGGGTGGATGGAGCCGTCTCCTGCAGGATAATACTTGCCAGGGACAAGGAAATGAAGGATACGGTGGTTGATAAAATAATTATTCCGGGCGGTGAAATTGAAATCAGCGGACTTGAAGACGGCCCTTACTATATGCAGAACACCAGCATCGACCAGTTAGGTCTCGAGGGCATGCCTTCTATGCCTGTACGGGTCAACATAAGGGTTAATCCACTGCCCCCGTTCGTAGAGGCTCCTGCTGACGGGGCCGGGTACAAGTCCGGGTCGCTTGTATGCAGGTGGCTGAACGTTAAGGATGCGGTATCTTACCGCGTGCAGGTATCTGAAGACAATCTTTTCACAAGGCCTGCAAGGGACGAAAGAATACCCGGAAGGAATTATTACGATACCGGAAATCTTGACTACAGAAAGTATTATTTCAGGGTAAGCTCGATCGCTTCAGACGGTTACCAGGGAGAGTGGTCCGATGTGCTCTCCTTCAGTCTTGTTCCGCCGCCTCCCGCGCCCCCTGTGGAACCTCCCCTGATGGAAAAAAAGCAGGTGAGAATAAGATGGAAGAATCTGGGGGATGGCGTAAAGTACCGTTTCCAGATGTCAGACGACGAAGGATTCGGCAGGGTTGACGTAGAAAGGATCCTTGATCTTCCTGAACTCCTGGTCGAAAAGCCGGGACGTCCTGCAACTTATTATGTGCGCACCAGGGGGATAGATTCTGAAGGGCGCGAAGGAGCGTTTTCGATTCCCCAGACATTCGTAATAACTCCTCCGCCGTCAGCGCCGGTTCTCGGGGAGGTCGTTGTCGGGGAAGACGAGGTGGATGTGAAATGGCAGGATCTCGGGCCTGGCGTAACTTACCGGTTCCAGCTTACCGGAAGCAATAATTTTCAATCTCCCGATATTGACACGGCCCTCGGGGCTCCCGGGACTGTTTTTAAAAAACCTGAAAAGGCCGGCACGTATTCCTTCAGGGTCAGGGCCGTAGATGAAGACGGCAGGGAAAGTCCTTTTTCAGACCCGGGAACCTTCAAGGTCAAAAGTAATAAACTTTTGATTCTTGGAATAGCAGGAGCTGCGGGACTCCTTATCCTTCTCGGCCTGTAGGAATGGTTTCCATGGGGAAAAGGATTCTTGCCCGGATATCAGGAAAGAGGATTTTCCGGTATGTGGCTATTTCACTGGCAGGGCTCTTCTTTCTTTTTCTGGCTGACGGTCTCGGTTTCCTTGTCAGGACTGATACGGGCATTTACGATTTTTTTTTCCGGCTCAGGGGCAGCGTCAGACCATCTTCCGATATAGTAATAGCGGCCATAGACGAGAAGAGCCTCGAAAGGTTCGGACGATGGCCCATAAGCAGGCATTATTATGCGGCCCTCCTTGAAAAAGTAACCGGGGCCGGGGCTGTTGGTTTCGACGTTATAATGACGGAACCCTCGGAAGGGGACGCCCTTCTTTCCGGTGCTATCCGCAGGCACGGGAAAGTTATCCTGCCCGTCTACCTGGACGACGATCTTGACGTTATAAGCGCCATACGCTCTTTTGACCCGCTGGCCATAGGCCACCTGCACGCCCTTCCGGGTATCGACGGGATAGTAAGGGAGGCATATCACACGATAAACTGCAGGGGCGAGGATATACCATCCTTTTCCTCTGCCATCTACGAGGTTTTTTCGGGAAGAAAACTTGAAAGGCGCCGGCGGCTTCCCGGAAAAGAAGATACCCTCTCCGGGAATATCTTCCAGTTTGACCGGATGCTCATCAACTATTACGGTCCTCCCGGGACATTCCCTTACATTTCGATGTCAGACATAATAGATGGGGCTTATCCCTCTTCCTTCTTTTCAGGAAAGGCCGTTCTGGTAGGTTTTACAGCCCAGGGTGTTGTTGACAGGTTCATGACTCCTTTCAGCTACAACAGGGACAGGATGCCCGGGATAGAGGTCCACGCCAACCTTTTGAATAACCTTTTGAAACGTTCCCAGATACGGCTGATCGATACCCGCATCAAGCATCTTTTCGTCTTACTCTTTTCAATTGTCCTCTTCCTGGTATTTATCCGTAATACCGAGAAGTTTTCGGCCGTTACATTCCTCTTCTCTATCCTGTTGATACTGGCATCCTCTTTCTTCCTTTTCACCCGGTTTCTCTTCTGGTCGGAGCCTTTCATATTTTGTCTTGCGTCAGGGTTCGTCTTCGTCACGACTTACGTTTACAGGCTTGATGAAGCCGCAAGAAAGCTGGACTCGAGGTACTCGGCCATAGTTTCCCTGCCTTCCATGGGGGGAAGGAAGGAGGCGGATGATCCCGTTGCTGAAAGGGGGCTTCTCACCTTTCTTTCGGCGGATGGCATAAACGGAAGGATACAAAAGCTTCTTTCCATAGAAGACCGTTACGAGGAGAAACTTCAGGCGGTGATAGATGAAAAGACCATGAAGCTTTCCGAGGCCCTGGGGATGGTCAAGACAATGAGCAGCGAGGTTGTTCTGAGGCTTACAACCGCCGCCGAATCAAAGGATGAAAATACCGGGCGGCATATCTCCCGCATAGGGCTGTACGTAGAAGAACTCTCCCGGCGGCTCGGGATGCCGGGTGATTTCATTGAGGAGATATCATTTTCGAGCGCCATGCATGACGTAGGCAAGATAGGCATACCCGACAGAATACTCCTGAAACCGGGAAGCCTGACTCCGGCAGAATTCGAGGTAATGAAAACCCACACCGTCATAGGCGAGAGGATACTCTCGGGTTCCGCACATCCCATGATACAGATGTCCGCAAGAATAGCCTTGTGCCACCACGAAAGGTGGAACGGGACAGGGTACCCGGAAGGACTGAAGGGAGAAGCCATACCCCTTGAAGCAAGGATAGTAATGATCTGTGACATATACGAAGCCCTCAGAAGCAGGAGACCTTACAAGACGCCTCTCGGACACGCCGAATCCTTCCGCATAATTACGGAAGGAGATGGAAAGATTTCACCATCGGATTTCGATCCCGGGATACTGGAAGCATTTATAAAACTCAACATGTTTTTTGAAGAAATTTTCAACGAATACTCAGATGATGCGGTCTGATTAAAAGGAGAATAAAATGCCAAAAAACCGGGATAGTGATTTTTTGCTGGCAGGAACGGCCGAAGTTGATATTACGCCTCCGGTGGGAACCCTGCTGGCGGGAAGTCTCGAGCCGCGGGTATCCGTGGGAATCGAAGACCCGCTTTACGTCAAGGCGATTGTTCTCGAATCAGGAGGCAGGCGGCTTGCCTATGTCATTTTTGATCTCGTCAATCTGTCAAGGATGGACGGAGACAGGTTTGTCTCACTTGCTTCTGAAAAAACAGGGATTTCCCGGGACGGCATAGTATGGGCGGCCTCGCACACCCACACGGGTCCGTACACGGTACCTCTTTTTTCAGACAGGGACCGGGTGGATTCAGACTGGCTGTCTTCACTGCCTGGAAAAGCGGCAGAATGCGTGGCTGCCGCCGACAAAGCAAAAAAACCGGCACGGTTCAGCCGCCTCAGAAGTTTTCACTATGGGCTGGGACATAACCGCAGGATATCCTTTAAGAACGGTAAGGCGGTAAACACGTGGAACCTCGGGCAGGCTCCGGAAGATGTACAGTCACTGGGAGCTTCGGGCCCCGTTGATCCAGAAATAGGAATCTTTGCTTTCGATGACGGGAAAGGACAATTAATGTCGGTCATGTTTCATTTCACTCTGCATACCAATACGAATTTTGGGCCCGGATTTAGCGGAGATTATCCCGCGGTTGTTGCGGCGAGAATCCGTGAACGTTTCGGGAGACAGGTTTCAACACTCTTTATTCCAGGTTCCTTCGCCGATACAAACAGTACCGGCGCCCGTCACAGGGAAACAGGGGATAAACTGGCGGAAAAGATCATAGCGGCGCTTGAAAACCGCAGACCTGAAAATGTCCCGCTGAAACTGTCTGCAGTGAAAAAGGAAGTTGTTGTTCCGAGAAGAGAGTGCGGAAACAAGCAGGAAAAAATGATAGCGGATTCGGGATGGCCGGAAGAAGCTCAGAAATACTTTCTGAACGAGCTCGAATTTATGCGGAAAGAAGGTAAGACGGAAGACCTGACACTCCTGCAGGCCTGGAGAATAGGCGATACGGGATTTGCTTCCCTTCCCGGGGAGGTTTTCGTGGAAACGGGATTGAAAATCAAGAAGGAGAGTCCTTTTGAATGGACATATCCCGTTGAGCTGGGCGCAGACAGCCTGGGATATCTTATTACGCAGAAAGCGTGGCGTGAAGGCGGATACGAATCCCTTGTTACCAGGGGCAACAGGGCTTCGGCGCAGGGGGTGGACATGATGGTAGACAATGTGCTGGATATGCTCCGGGAAATTGCAGGAGAGAAATAAAAAGATGAAAATTGCTGTTGATATTGTAAAGATAGAGGCTTGAAAAAAACAGGGATTAGACAATGGAAAGCGGGAAGAAGGCGGAGAGGCTTTATTTTGGAAGCATCGTGAACTGTCCTGATAAAACCTCCCGGAGAAACACCATATCTCTTGACGGTAAATGGGATTTTGAACTGGATCCGGGTAATACGGGAAGTTATGAAAAGCTTGCAGCGAAAAATTTAAGAGATAATATTAATGTTCCCGGTGCGATACAGGCCCAGGGATTTGGCGGTCATCAGCCCCATTTTATTTCTCAGGTCGGGCATCCGCCTTTGCAGGTTGAACGGACTGCTTATTCAGGCACCGCATGGTACCGGAAAAACTTTTCTATCCCCGGAGGATTGAAAGGTAAGCAGGCATGGCTTAAATTCGGAGGTATCCAGCCGGAAGCGGAAATCTGGTTTAACGGCACATATCTGGGAAACTCCCCCGGTTCCTTCTGCTCGTTTAAATTTAATGTAACGGATATTGCCAGATGGGGAGGAGATAACAGCTGCGTTCTTCATGTTTTTGGAGCAAAACCATGGAACGGTATTTCCACGGAAGGCGGCATATATACTTTTGCAGCAATATGGAGCGGCATCTACCGCAGCGTTGAACTGGAGTATACTGAACCGGCATGGATTGAAAGAATAGCTCTTTTCCCCTCATTGAAACAGGGAAATGTAAAAATCCGCGTTGATATCATGAAAAAAAATCAAGGCAGGAAAAACCTTGAAATCTCATTCTCTTTCTCTTCTCAATCAGGGATAAACGCTATCCATAAACAGAAGATTTCTTTCATCGGCGGGCAAAAAAGTATTACTGATACCGTTAAATTGAAAAATATTATGCCGTGGTCCTTAGATAATCCCAGTCTGACTTATGCAGAAGTTACTCTGTCGGAAGGCAGCAATGTCATTGACAGTCAGAAAACCCGTTTTGGCATGCGGGATCTGGATGTTAAAGGACGGCATATTCTTCTTAACGGAAGCCCTGTCTATATAAGAGGTTTCGGATATCATCATATCTCTCCCCGCACCCTCAGCCCCGACCTTGATCCGAAGTGGATAACCAAACAGATAAGGCGGGCGAAAGAATACGGCTTCAATACCATGGATATCTACGGGATACCATATCCCGAGTTTCTTGATATTGCGGATGAAGAGGGCCTTTTGCTGCAAATTTTCCCCGGAGATTTACAGGCAGGCTGTTTCCCTGTCAGGGGTCCGCAACATAAAGATGTAATTCAACAGGCAATGCTGGAAAATATAAACCACCCTTCAATCTTTTCATACGGCTGGAGCGCCGAACATTATGATAATAAGCCGGATTTTGTCAAAAAACTTGACACTCTCTACGCTTTTTCAAAAAAGATTGACCCGACACGGCTTGTTTTGGGCAGGGGAGGCAGCTGCCTGAAAAATGTGGGGCACGGCAAATCCGATTACGAGGAGCTGATAGAATTCAGGCATATAACCAATAATTTTGATAAGCTGCTTAAAGAAAAGGTTTCTTCTCCCGTGGTTATGCACGAAGTAGGGTGGTGGTCATCCTATCCAAATCCTGCACTTAAGAAAAAGTATGAGGGTTGCGCGATGCTTCCTTTTTTCATTACCTATGCGGAAGAAATTGCACGGAAACGGGGAATGGAGAACCTTTTACCCCTTTTCGTAGAGAATTCCGAGAAACTGCAGGCGCTGGAACGGCGGGTCGGATTAGAGGCTATCCGAAAGACATCCCGCGTTTCCGGTTACTATTTATGGATGGGAAACGATTCTGTTTCCGCGGTTGAAGGTTTGTGGGACGATTTCGGCGACCCTAAAAATGTTTCTGCCGGTGAATTTCTTCAGTGCAATGGGAAGACGGTTCTTCTGATGGAACAGGATTTCATGGGCAGGGACTGTTGGACCGTCCCGAAAAATGACGATACCATCACTCCCGGGTATTCGGAAGAGAGGGAGATGCAGGGCAGGACGCTGTGGGCAGGGGAACACCTGCGGTTGGAATTCCTTCTTTCACACTGGGACTCTTTTCCTGCCAGGGACGGCATATTAACATGGAAGCTGACGGATGCGGATACCGGCAAATCTCTGAATAAAGGAGAAGTTTGCGGAATAACTGCAAAAAATTTTGCTTTATCGAGGCTGCAAAAAATTGATGTGGTTATGCCGGAAATATCGGAAGCAAAAAAAATAAGGTTTCAGGCAGTTTTATCTGTGGCGGAAAAGAAAATAAGGAACAGCTGGGACTTCTGGATCTTTCCCCGCAACCTTCCGGAGGGCAGGGGAAAAGGGATATACGCTTATAATAAACCTCAATGGGCTTGGTGGGCTAAAAATAAGAATTGGGGCAAGGCGTTTGATTTTGAGATATCCTCTAAAAAAGGCTCCCCATGGAACTGCTGGCCGGTTCTTAATAGCAGGACGCTTGCTGATTGCGGAGATGCCCGCGTTCTTGTCTCTTTCAATTCTTTTGGCACAGGTCTTATCGATTTTATGGAAAAAGGAGGCAGGGCGCTTTTTGTAAATGATGATATATTCCCGTCATATCCCGGTTCCCGTTATAACAGTATTCCATGGCATTGCGCTCCTGCGGGGAATTCGGGTACGGTGCTTTCCTCTCATCCCTGCCTGAAAAGGTTTCCCCATGAAGGGTGGTGTGACCTGCAGTTTTATGATATGATTAAGTCGGAGCCTGTCAACCTTGATATATGGCCTGCAAGGATTAATCCGATTATAAGGTCTATAGACAGCTATATGGTATGCCGCAGCAGGGGCGTCCTATTTGAAGTATCCGTCGGCAAAGGGACTTTGATGGTAAGCACGCTTAATCCTGTTGATACGCCTGCTTCCCGCTTCTTATTTTCGGAATTAATAGAATACCTTTACAGTGGCAGGTGCCAGCCTGAAGTCTCCGTAGACGGAGACTTCCTCCGGTTGTTCGTGAAAAGCAATTGAAAAAAAGGAAAAAAATGGATAAGAGCAGAAGGAAAACGGGATTCCCCGTAATGGAAGAGATGACCCTGAAAATGGTTAGAGAGTACCTTGAGAAGAAAAACTCGATAATCCTTCCCGTCGGGCTCATGGAGCAGCACGGATACCACCTGCCTCTTATCACCGATGCACTCGTGGCAAGGGAGACGGCGAGGATGACTGCCGAAAGAACCGGGATCCTGATGGCCCCGGTTCTATGCGCTTCCTTTTCAGGGGGCGGCCTTCCCGGCACCATAAACATATCCCCGGCGGTCACTTCCCTGGTAATCAACGATACCCTGGTTTCCCTTGCATCCCAGGGCTTCAAAAAGATATACATAATACTGGGGCACGGGGGAGGGGAAAATTTCAACGTATTGAATATCGGACTCAGGGTTTTGTTGAACAGCAACCCGGTTTTTTCGGACGTTGTGCTTGCATTGCTTCCGGCGTGGAGTTTTGACGAGACCGGCATAGGATGGAAGAAGGCCGTGAAGGAGAAGGATTTCCATGCCGGGTGGCTTGAAACTTCCATTGTAATGGCCCTGGAGCCGGAACTGGTTCACATGGACGAGATGGAGCTTGACGGTAAACCCCCGGCCGGTACGGAAGACCCTGATAACTATATGCAGGCCGAAAAGATTGTTGACGATCCCATGGTCATAGCCCGGGTAAGGCAGAAGAAAGAAATAAAGGTAGGCGTACATGGCTATCCTCCCAAGGCTTCGCCTGAACTCGGGAGAAAGCTTGTTGAGGAGACCGTAGCCCTCATGGTAAAGAAGGTGAGAGAGATAGAAGACGGATACGACGGGAAATATAAAAAGGTGCGCTGGAGTATGAACGCAGGCTGACGTTTGGGCTGACAGATCAGGATATGCTGATATCCGCACCCTTCAGGTGCCGGAGCAGAGGCGCGGGCTTCCTGACAAACCCGGAGAAGAAAACCTTCGTCTACCGGATGAGGAAAGGTTGGCCGGGGCTGCAAAAACGGAACCATGAACAAAACCATCAAAAGGATGAAAAATATGGAAAGAATAGTTTTTGGTCCTGTTCCTTCGAGAAGGCTGGGACAGAGCCTTGGCGTAAACAACATACCCCACAAGGTATGCACTTATTCATGTATTTACTGCCAGGTGGGCAAGACGGAAAACCTTACCCTGGAAAGGAAGACGTTTTATCCCCCCGAAAGGATAATAGAAGAAACCGGCCGGGTCCTGGCAAGTCTCAGGGAGCGCAACGAAAAGGTTGACTACATCAGTTTCGTCTCTGACGGAGAGCCTACCCTCGATCTCAACCTTGGAAGGATGATCTCGGAACTGGGCCGGTTCGGGGTCAGGATAGCCGTCATTACCAACGGATCCCTTCTCTGGATGGAAGACGTAAGGCGCGACCTTGCCGGTGCAGACCTTGTTTCAGTCAAGATTGATGCCTTTTCCCCTGAAACGTGGAAAAAGATTAACTCGCCCGCGGCAAACCTTGATTACACGAAGATACTCCGGGGAATAGAAAAATTCAGGGAAGGTTTTGGCAAAACGTTTCTCACCGAGACTCTCCTGGTTGCGGGTGTCAACGATTCGGAGCCGGAACTGAAGAAGATCGCCGGCTTCCTGAAACCCCTTTCTCCTTCTGTCGCATATATAGGCATTCCCACCAGGCCTCCGGCCGAACAATGGGTCTCCCCGCCGCCTGAGGATGTTGTAAACATGGCCTACATGATATTTACTCGGGAAGGTCTGAAGACCGAATTGATCCTTGGAGGCGTGACTGATGACAGGTTCGGTTATACCGGTGATATTGAAGGGGATATTCTCAATATCATCTCTGTCCATCCCATGAGCCGCAGGCAGGTTCAAGACCTGCTGGAAAAGGCCGGGGGTACGTGGGAAACCGTTGAGAAGCTCCTTGCTTGCAAAAAGGCCAGGGAGATAGAGTACCAGGGGGAGAAATATTACCTGAAGAATTTCAAACGCTGATGCCAGCGATATAGCCGGTCGTGAATGCGGCCTGCAGGTTGTATCCGCCCGTCTTGCCGTCTACATCTATAATTTCTCCCGCGAAGTAGAGGCCGGGCACTATCCTGGATTCCATGGTTTGGGGATTTATTTCTTTGGTGCTGACGCCTCCCCTTGTTACCATGCTGTCCGCGAATGACCGGGTTTCCCTGACCGTGAAGGAAAAACCCGTGAGCCCTTCCAGTATCCTCTGCCTCTCTTCCCTGGTGACATTGCATGCCTGCTTTTCTTCAAAAACCTTCACGTGTTTCAGGAAAGGGGAGATGAGGGAAAGGGGGAGAAGGCTTTTGAAAAGGTTTTTAAGCTGCTTTTTGGGATTCTGATCCAGTTCCCTCAGAAGCCTCGCATCGAGGGTCGGGGAGTCAAGGCCGGGCTTGAGGTTTATGATAATCTTTATGGTTCCCTTTCCCATGTTTTCTGAAATCTCCCTGCTCAGGTTCAGGGCTGCCGGCCCGCTTATCCCGTAATGAGTGAATATTATTTCTCCGAATTCGCCGGCAATCTTCCTGCCTTCAATCTCGGCACGGATGTCAATGTTTTTGAGGGCCACCCCCTGGAGTTTTCTCACGTGCCATTCTTCGGTAACGATGCCGCAAAGGGCCGGCATGGGTTCCAGTACGGTATGTCCCAGGGCTGCTGCCCATGCGTATCCGTCTCCGGTGGATCCCGTCTCAGGGAAGCTTGCTCCCCCGCAGCATATAACTGCCTTGCCCCCGCGGAAACTGCCTTTCAGGCTTTCGATTTCAAAAAAGTCCTTCCTCCTCAGGACGGATGTCACGGGGGTTCTCAGGTTGACCTGCACCCTGTTGCGTGCCAGCAGGGCTTTCAGTGTCTCTGCGACATCCCCGGCATTTTCGCTTTCAGGATAAACCCTTTTGCCTCTCTCGACTTTTGTCCTGAGGCCGTTTGTTTCGAAGAAGGAGATAAGGTCGGAGTTGAAGAACCTGGCAAACCCGTTCCTGAGAAACATCCCGTTCCTGTACTTCGGAATGAAATCTTCCAATGGACTGAGGTTTGTTATGTTGCCCCTCTTGTTTCCCGTTAGAAGGAGTTTCCTGCCTATCTCGTTATTTTTTTCGAGCAGGATGACCCTTCTGCCTCTCCCGGCGGCCTCAATGGCTGCCATGCAGCCTGCAGGCCCTCCGCCTATAATTATTACATCGAAAATATCTATATTGCGGCTCAATCTTTTTTTCTCCCTTCTTCTCCCGGAAAACCGAATTTGATGTCAACATCCTTCCTGTCTTCGGGAGAAACCTCGAAAAGGGTTTTATCCCCGTATCCCAGGATCCCGGCCACGAACATGTCGGGGACCTGGTGTATCCTGATGTTGTATATATTAACGCTGTCGTTGTAAAACTCCCTCCTGTCGGCAATGCTGTTCTCGATTTCGCTTATCCTTGCCTGGAGCTGGAGGAAGTTGCTGTTGGCTTTGAGCTCCGGATAATTTTCCGCCACGGCAAAAATGGTCTTCAGAGCGCCTGTAACCTGGCTCTCTATCTTCTCTTTCTCCCCTACCGAGCCTGCCCTGAGATACTCGGTCCGGAGGCCGGTTATCTTTTCGAGGGTCTCCCTTTCGTATTTCATGTATCCTTCGCAGACCTGGACAAGCTTCCTGATTTCGTCATGCCTCTGTTTCAGAAGGACATCGATATTTGCCCAGTTTTTTTCAATGTCCCTGCTCAGTTTCACCAGGCTGTTGTAGATCCCGGCAAAATAAATAAGAAGCCCCGCAAGGATGAATACTGCCAGCGCCGCCGCCACTATTCCCATCTTTTACCTCCTTGAGGATCTGTATGAATGCAGTTTTTGGATTTCATGTCGCCTTATTTATATGAAAGGAGAATCTTAAGGCATGCAACCGTAAGGATTGCCCCGCCTGCTATCAGGAGGAAAACAGACCTCCTGTACGAGTCGATCATTTCTTTCTCGCTCCTGGACGAAATAATGTAATGCCTCTCGTTCTCTCCCTTCCCTATGACAACATTTTCCAGGAGTCCCGGAACCTTCTTAAAGGTTTCCGGCTTATCCCCGGCTGAAACGGCCATTTCGCCCCTGACCTCTTCCCGTATCTTTTTCCGGGCGGCTTTCCATTCGTCATCGTCTATCCACATGTCCCGGTTGGTATCGAGCCGGACTTTCTCTTCAGGGTCTTCGATGATCTCCCGCACCCTTTTTTCCGTTTCAGTATGTATCTTTTCTTCGACGCCCGTCTCTCTCTTTGCCGAGCCGAGTATGTATATCTCTTCCCTGTCGGCAATATGGTACTCCCTGTATCTCCTGTTGCCTTCAGTTACGTTATACCTCGTTTCCAGTTCAGTGTCGGCTCCCCTTGGATCTACTGCAACGCATCCCGTTTCATCCTCCAGGTAAAAGGGAATGTCGGTTTTTGTCTCGAACTCCCTGACCCACCTGTGGGAAGATCCTCTTGATGTATGCCTTCTCTCGAGCCTTTCCACGATCACGTGGAAGAAGACGCACGGGGTCTTCGTGTAAGGGGCGGTAAGAAGCAGATCCGGGACAGCTTTTCCGTAGATTTCCACCAGCCCCATTGCTATGGAACGGACCCTTGACGTTGGGATGTTCTGGATAAGCCTCTTTCTCCAGAGTTTCCTGAATCCTGCGAAGAAAAGGAATATCCCGGCTGCCATTCCAGCAACAGAATAGAATGCAATTCGTGCCTTAAGGTCTTCCATCTCTTTTTACGGGCGGGGACCCTGGTGCAGGCATGGCCCAAAATCCCTTCCGCCTTTTCTTTTCGCTTAAGCCTAATGCCTGAAGTGCCTCATACCGGTCATCACCATGGAGATGCCCAGCCTGTCGCACGTTTCTATGACATCCTTGTCCTTCAGTGATCCGCCGGGCTGCATGACGGCTGTCACCCCCGCTTCCTTTGCTACCTCTATGCTGTCCGGGAAAGGGAAGAATGCGTCCGACGCCATGACGAGGGGGCTGGGAGCGGACTTGAAATTGTCTCTCATCTTCATCAGTGCGATCCTCGTGGAATCGTACCTTGACATCTGTCCCGCGCCGATGCCCAGGGTCCTGTTTTCCGCAGCGAAAACGATGGCGTTGGATTTGACATGCTTGCATACTGTCCAGGCGAACTTGAGCGCGGTCAGTTCTTTCTCGCAAGGTTGTTTTCGGGTGGCAGTTACAAGCTTTTCAAAATCCTTCTCGTCGGCCGTCTGCACCAGGAGTCCGTCGTTCAGGGTCCTGAAATCGTAGCGGGGATTAACGGCGGAAGGGCTCTGTATTATCCTCAGGTTTTCCTTCTTCCTGAATATCCTGAGGGCTTCATCCTCGTAGTCCGGAGCTATTATGACCTCGTAAAACCTCTTTGACAAACTCCTGGCAAGATCTGCGCAGACCTTACCGTTGAACCCGACTATCCCGCCGAAAGCGCTGAGAGGATCCGTTTCAAGCGCCCTTTCATACGCTTCGGAAAGGTCCTTCCCCGTGGCCGCTCCGCATGGGTTGGTATGCTTTATGATGGCGCAGCTTCCTTCGGGAAGGCGGTTTACCAAGAGGTAGGTTGCTTCCATGTCGAGCAGGTTGTTGAAGGAAAGCTCCTTGCCCTGGAACTGCTTGCGGGGAAACGGCTCCATGTTTGAAAACCTGTACCATGCCGCTTTCTGGTGCGGGTTTTCCCCGTACCGCAGATCCTGGACTTTCTGCATCCTGATATCCATTTCCGCTGGCAGTTCTTCTTTCTCCAGCTTTTGGGCAAAATACGATGATATGATGAAATCGTACCTTGCGGTGTGGCGAAAAACTTCCCTTGCGCAGCGGAAAGAGAAATCTTCGCTCACACTGCCGTTATTTTTCTCCATCTCTTCCATGAACTCCCCGTAGAGCTTTTCCGTTGAAAGGACGCAGACGTTCCTGTAATTCTTTGAAGCCGCCCTTATCATGGTCGGCCCGCCTATGTCTATATTCTCGATTATTTCCTCGTGGGAAGCCCCTTTCTTAAGGGTCTCCTCAAAAGGATAAAGGTTGCATACGACCAGGTCTATGGGAAGGAGGCTGTTTTCTTTCATCTGGCGCACGTGTTCTCCGTTATCCCTGACGGCAAGCAGGCCCCCGTAAATCTTCGGATGGAGGGTCTTCACCCTTCCGTCGAGAATCTCGGGGAAACCGGTGAAGTCAGATATCTCCCCTGCCTCTATTCCGGCGGCTTTGAGTGTTCTTGATGTGCCCCCCGTGGAAAGAAGATCCACCCCGTATTTTCTGAGGAAGCGCGCAAGCTCTACTATATCCTTCTTGTCCGAAACGCTCAATATGGCACGTTCTACCTTTATCATCTTTATCTCCTCTTTTTGTGGATTTTCAGGTCCCGCTCCCGTAACCCTTCCGGACGGATTTCCCGGCCGCGGGGCGCAATTCCCCGTTTCAGGAGAAATCCCATTCCTCGAAGACGTGGCCGGGGATGTTCTCTATGAAGACAGATTTCCTGTTAAGCAGAGGACCAAATATATCCCTTACGTGGTAAGATATGTATATGTCTTCTTTTGCCCTGGTGACGGCGACATAGAAGATCCTTCTCTCTTCTTCGAGGGCCTTTGAATCGGACCGGGAATACGGATGGGGAAAGTGGTTCCCGGAGACTCCTATCACAAAAACTATCTTCCATTCAAGCCCTTTTGCCTGGTGTATCGTTGAAAGTATGACAGGGATTCTCTCCGTTGACTGTGACTGCTCCCCCCTGGAATATTCCTGCAGCGAAGATTCCGACAGAAAATCTGCAAGGCTGCCGTAGGACAAGGAGATTGATTTAAGCATCTCTATGTCCTCCTTTCTTTCCGTGAAATCCTTGTATTGCTTCTCAAGGTATCCCATGTAAAACTTTGTCATGAGTGATTCTATGGAGGATGATATGTCTTCTTCCCGCAGGCTTTCGAGTATGGTTAAAATGTTTTCAATGCTCTGTTTTGCCCTTGACGAAGGCTTTTCTGATTCTACCAGTCGGGCGTACTCCTTCAGGTTCCCTGCCCCGTCGAGCTTTCCGAGAAGGATTCCCGACGTCTTTTCTCCTATACCGGGGGAGATGGAGAAGAGCCTTTTCCACGCAAGCCTGTCGTTGAAATTCACCATGATCCTGAAAAAGGCAAGCACGTCCTTGATGTGAGCCTGTTCGAAAAACCTCAGCCCTCCTCTCATTATGTAGGGGATTCTCAACTTGTTCATCTCTATTTCGAGCTGGGCCGACTGGTATCTGGACCTGAAGAGTATGCCTATGTCGGAAGGCTTTATGCCCGACTCCAGGAGATGGAGTATTCTCTGGGAGACAAAAGCGGCTTCGTCGCGGGAATAATAACATTTTACAACTACGGGCTTTATCCCGTTTTCCCTCACGCTCCTGAGGTTCTTGTGAAACTGGAGCCTGTTCTGGGATATTATGCTGTTGGCAAGTTTCAGTATCTGGGGGGTGCTTCGGTAATTGGTCTTGAGATAGAATGTACGGGCATTAGGGTACATCCTGGGGAAATCGAGGATGTTATTTATGGTGGCTCCCCGGAATGAATATATGCTCTGGGCATCGTCTCCCACGGCTGTTATGTTCCCGTGAGTTCTCGCAAGCTGGTAGAGAACCATAGACTGGATCCTGTTGGTGTCGTGGTATTCGTCAACCAGGATGTACCTGAACTGGCCGGATATTTTTGAACCGACGTTTTCGTTTTTCATCAGCCTGTGCCAGTAGAGAAGTATATCGTCGAAATCGAGCAGGTTAGACCTGTTCTTCCTTTTTTGGTACTCCCTGGAGATCATTTCGATATGAGGGATGAGGTTGCTGTAAACCGGAGTCCTGGTTTCGATTACCTCCTTGATGCTTTCGTCGGTGTTGGCAGAGAGGCTCAGGACGTTCTTTATCTTTCCGGGATTCGGGAAATCCTCCCTGTTGCGGAGGTCTCCTACAATTTCCTTAATAAGGGAGCAGCTGTCTTCCTCGTCGAGGATGGTAAAGTTCGGCTGGATGTTGACCTCTTCCGGGTATGTTCTCAGAAGCCGGTTGCCCACGTGGTGGAAGGTCCCGGCATAAAGGTTTCCGGGATACGCCCCGGTTATGCGCTCTATCCTGCCTATCATCTCCCGGGCGGCCTTGTTGGTGAAGGTGACAAGCATGATTGAAGACGGGGGAACTCCCCTTTCCATGAGGTAGCATACCCTGTAAACGAGCACCCTGGTCTTCCCGGAGCCTGCCCCTGCAAGAACGAGGCACGGGCCTTCAGCTTCCTTCACTATCTGCAACTGCTCGGGGTTGAGCTGGTTTGAATAATCTATGGAGGCGGGGATAATCCTGCTGTTCATTTAATGCTTCCCGTGGTAAGGTAGAGGACCGACATCCTGACTGCAATGCCGTTGGTCACCTGGTCGAGGATAAGGGCGTTCTCTTTTTCTGCTATTTCGGATTTGATCTCAACCCCCCTGTTCATGGGGCCCGGATGCATGATGACTGCCCCTTTCTTTATCATTCCGTACTTGATCCCGTCAATGCCGTAATACATGCTGTATTCCTTGAGGGAAGAGAGAAAATTTTCCTTCTGCCTTTCTTTCTGCAGCCGTAGGATATAGACCACGTCCGCATCCTGAAGAGCTTCCTTTATGTCGTAGGTTATTACCGCTCCCATCCTGTCCAGCTGGGCGGGTACTATAGTGGGAGGGCCGCATGCGTAAACCTTGGCCCCGAGCTTGCTGAATCCCCAGATGTTAGACCTTGCAACCCTGCTGTGGAGTATGTCTCCTATTATGGCTATCTTTATCCCTTCTATCCGCCCGAGGGCTTCTTTTACTGTGAAAAGGTCGAGAAGAGCCTGGGTCGGATGCTCGTGGCATCCGTCCCCGGCGTTTATCACCGCGGACGAAACATTCCTGCTTATGAGCTCGGGGGCTCCCGATACCGAATGCCTTACCACGAAACAGTCAACCTTCATGGCCTCTATGTTCTGAGCCGTATCCACGATGGTTTCGCCCTTTGAGATGCTCGAGGTTGCCACCTCGAAGCTCAGGACATCGGCGGAGAGCCTTTTTGCGGCCAGTTCGAAAGAAGTCTTTGTCCGGGTGCTCGGTTCGAAAAAGAGGTTTACTATCGTCTTGCCCCTCAATGCCGGAACCTTTTTCACCGCCCGGCTGCTGATTTCCTTGAAGGAATCTGCGGTTTCGAGGATGTTTTCTATGTTTTCCCTGGTGAGATTTTCAAGTCCTATCAGGTCTTTTGCGTGCCATGTCATTTTTTTCAAGGAGGATAACCTCGTCGGCTTTATCTATCTCTTTAACCTTTACTTCCACCATTTCGCTTACTTTCGTGCGGATAATCTGTCCCGTGAAATCAGCCTGGATCGGGAGTTCCCTGTGGCCCCTGTCTATCAATACGAAAAGCCTTACCTTTGACGGCCTTCCCAGGTCCGTGATGGCGTCAAGGGCGGCCCTGATGGTTCTTCCGGTGAAGAGGACGTCGTCAACCAGCAGGATCTGCTTTCCGTCAATGTTGAAGAATATGTTTGTCTGGGAAACTACCGGATGGGAGCCTATCTTGCTGAAATCGTCCCGGTAAAGGTTTATGTCAAGGTATCCCACGGGTATTTCGGGGTCGGTGAAGAAATTTCTCATCCTGTCGGCAAGCACGGCGCCCCGTCTCTTGATGCCTATGACGCAAAATCCTTTTTTCCCGAAATGCTTCTCGGCTTCTGCGGCTGTGTCTCTCAGTATCCTGTCCATCCCGGTTCCGTTCATTATTTTTTTCGGCATATATATATGATACCATATATCAGGGATAATTTAAACTTTGCCCGTTTTCCCGCAGGCTGGCTCATCAATCCCGATGGGTTCCTGCGGGAATCTGCGAGGAGGTGTGATATGAGAAAAGTAATCGTTTTGGCTCTTCTGTTCCTGCCGCTTCTTCTCTCCTGCAACCGCAGGGAGAAGGAAGAGGATCTCGGTATTCTCAATGCTCCGGAAAAGTATACCGGGGTAATGGGAAAGACCCTCAAGAAAACCAAGGCCATGGACAGCCTGCTTTACCTCAAAAACAAGATAAACACATTCCAGATACAGGAAGGCAGGTATCCCGCCTCTCTGAACGAGCTTGTTGAAAAGAAGTATATTGAAAAGCTTCCCGTTCCTCCGGAAGAAATGGTTTTTACATACGATTCTTCAACGGGAAAGGTTGACGTGAAATAAGACGGGCTTGATGCCGGGACTTCATTCCAATCCGCTTCCACATGGGTATGTGGAAGGCAAAGGAAAAGGCGGAGATGTCTCCGCCTTTTCCCTTGAATATCTTCCATTTTACATGACGGGTGTCCACACCGAGAGGATCTGCCGTAGAAGCATTATGACGTCCATTATGTTGACTCCGCCGCTCCCGTTCATGTCCGCAAGCATAACCAGTCCCATGTACGGAGGCTGGTAAACGTTTTCTCCGATGGTTACGGGCATTCCCAGCGACATTCTCAGGCAGAGAAGAAGGTCTTGTATGTTGACCGTTCCGTCCTGGTTTATGTCTCCCGTATTGGCAAACGCGAACGTTTCGTTGAGTTGCAGGACAAGAAGGTCGAAGTTATACTGGCCGTCGTCTCTCGTTGGATTTGTGGTATATTCCTTGAAGAGGATATTCCTGCCGTCTGGACTCCACCACATGCGTCCATCCCTGTATCCTTCCGTAAGCTGTGAGACCTGCTTTGTCAGGACATCTATGATGAATATAGGCGAGTCGTCGAGCCATTTCTTGAAGACTATCCATCTGGAACCCGGGTGCCAGCTGTGGGGTCCGCATACCCATTCATCTTCTTCCGCGTCCATTCCGTCCGGCAGTCCGTCCACCAGCACCTGTTTGTTCGTTCCGTCGGATTGCATTATCCAAAGGTCGCTGGTATCGTCCGTGCCCCAATTTCTGCGGTGGTAGGAGATCCACTGTCCGTCGGGGCTCCATGCCGCCCAGTTTTCGCAGAAGTCTCCTTCTTCTTCGGAAAGCATGACAAGCCCGCTTCCGTCTCTCCTTACCTTGTATATTCTTGAATGATCGTCATCGTTGGCATCCGCGCTGAAAAGTACCCACTGTGAATCAGGGCTCCAGCTGTGCTTACTGCAGTTATCCATGTTCCCGGAAATCTTCAGAGGATTGGTGCCGTCTATATTCATGACCCATATGTCCTCATCGCATGTGCGGAAGGCTATCTTTGTTCCGTCCGGGCTGATCATGGGCTTCACCTCGCACCCGTCCTCTACCACGGGGCCTCCATGAACCAGGGTAAGGTTCTGTTGGTTGGACCCGTCCACGTTCATAATCCATATCTGGGCATCGCTTTCAGGCTCTCTCTGGAATACTATCTTTGTTCCGTCCGGGGTGAAGTTGCCGTGGGTGTCACATGATTCGTTAT
>JAKPNC010000194.1 GCA_029548585.1 bacterium
CGGGTGTGGGCGGCGAAATCTGCAACGCTCTCGTCCCTCCTGTGGCCGATGCCGGTTATCACCGGAAGCGGGCACAGGGAGATGGCTTTTCCTATGGCGTAATTGTCGAAACCGTGAAGGTCCACCTGGTCTCCGCCTCCCCGTATGATGATTACCACGTCGAATTCCTTTCTTCGGTCGACACATTCCGAAATGGCATCGACTACGGATTTTTCTGTCTGCTCGCCCTGCATGAATGCGGGGAAGAGTCTTGTAGAAAAGGTGTAACCGTATTTGTTCAGGGAAAGGGTGTTGATAAAATCTTCGTAACCGGCGGCAGAGGGAGATGAAATTATGGCTATGCGCTGGGGCACTTCGGGAAATGAAAGCATTCTGTTTTTTCCCAGGAGCCCTTCCTTTTCAAGCCGTTCAAGGATCTTCTTTCTGTGGAGCGCAAATTCCCCCAGGGTATAGGAAGGATCTATATCATCAATGTTCAGCTTGAACCCGTAAAGCTCGTGAAAGAGTATGTTTATGAGCAGAAGCACTTTCAACCCGTCTTTTAACTCCTGGCCCGTAGATTCAGCAAACTTTTTATTTATGTATTCAAACCGGCCTTTCCAGATAACCCCGCCGGATTTCGCCACGACAGCATGCTCGTTTTTTTCCACAAGGTCAAGGTAACAATGCTTTGAGTTCGGGTTAATTCTCAGTCCGGAGATCTCCGCTGTTACCCAGTAATGAAGTGGAAATGACGATTCAAGCCCGGCCTTCACCGTTTCAAGGAACTCTTTCAGCGTTAATGTTTCCATGCCCTAAATTATATCAGAAAGCCATGACAAGTGAAAAAGCTTTTTATCAAATGTCTCCAGGGTCCGGTAAATCCTGTGGATGACCGGCGTTCTCTTCATGCAGGCAAAAATATTGCATTAAAAATATTTAGGTGGTAAAATTGAAACGTGGGAACATATATCGAGTCAAAAAGAAAGAAGATCCTTGTTATTGACGATGAGCCCGATTCCCTTATGACCCTGTCCATGGCTCTGCAGTCTCTTAAGCACGTGGTACTTGAGGCAAGAAACGGGGAGGAGGGGCTTTCCATTTTCAGGAAAGAAAAACCTGATCTTGTCATCCTTGATATTGTTATGCCTGGAATAGACGGTTGGAAGGTCCTGCAGAAGATAAAGTCAGGATTAAAGAGCAAGCGGGTTCCCGTAATACTTGTCACTGCAAAAACCGAGAACCTGAAAGATGCTGATAAGTATAAGCACAAGTGTGATTTCTACATAACAAAACCGTACAATCTTAAACAATTCCTCATTATCATAGAGGAAATGATTTCAAAGTGATGCGCCTTTCACGCCTTTTTACATGCATTCTCCTTTCCGGGGCTCTGTACACATACCGCATCGACATACCGCTTTTTTACCTGAGGACAGTATAATGAAATCACTTCTTGACATCAGTCATATCATGCTTCCATACGCCGCCCTGAAATTGAACCCGTCCGGGATATATGGTGAGGTGAAAGGTTGTCTGCAAATTCAAGGAGGTTTCTGAAATGATGAAAAATCCGGAAAAGAAGGCGCTTATAAGAAAACTTGTCAAAAAAGAGGAAAAGGCCGCCCATGAAATGGCATCCAGGATATGGGAGCTGGCTGAACCGCCATTAAAGGAAAGAGAATCCTCAAAGACAATAGCCAGGTATCTTGCGGGAAATGGGTTCAGGGTAACATGGCCTTTCAAGATGATGCCAACAGCCTTCATGGCTGAGCGCGGAAGCGGTAAGCCTGTTATAGGATTGCTCGGCGAATATGACGCCCTCCCTGATTGCGGCGAAAAAGCCTCAACGTACGGTCACGGGTGCGGGCATAACTTGTTGGGAGTGGCTTCGGCGGTTGGAGCTGTGGCTGCCGGCAATTTTATAGAAAAGAAAAAGATTCCTGGAAAGGTGGTGTACTGGGGTTGTCCGGCGGAAGAGACTCTCGTGGGAAAAGCTTACATGGCCAGGGACGGCGGTTTTCGTGGCATGGACGCATGTTTGTGCTGGCATCCCTCTTCTGTAAACAGCATTCGTTCTTCAGGGGGATCCGCCCTTGATTCCGTTATGTTCGAGTTCAGGGGGAAGACATCTCATGCCGCCGCTTCCCCCGAAAGCGGCAGGAGCGCTCTCGACGCTGCCATAATTATGGATGTTTCCGTCAACTACCTGAGGGAACATGTTCCCGAGGATGTCCGCATACACTCTGTGATATGCGACGGAGGCAAGGCTCCCAACGTTGTCCCTGAGTATTCCAGGATATGGTATTATGTCAGGAGTAAAAACCGGGACCAGGTGGATAATGTTTCCCGCCGTATTCTTCTGTGCGCAAAGGGTGCGGCGGCAGCCACGGAAACGGAAGTAAAGGTTACCCGGCTTACGGCAATATACAACAGGTTGCGCAACCAGGCTATGGCACAGGTGGTTCTGGATAACTTTCAGCTCTTTGGTCCCCCGGCGGCCGGCCCTGCGGACAGGGAGAGAGCCAGGGCCCTCGGCAAGAAAGGAAACTTTGCAGATAAGATAAATACAGATCTCGACGGCAGGCAGGGAAGGGCGTCAACCGACGATGATACCGTTTCATGGTTAGCCCCTCTCGGAGGCTGTTCCGTCGCGTGCGTTTGTAATGGTACGGTTGGGCACAACAGGGAATATGCCATGCAGGTAAAACTGCCTTTTGCCTACAGGGGCATGATGAGAGCCTCGGAAATCCTTGCGGGTTCTGCCATAGATCTTCTTAGCGACAGGAAGATTCTTGATAAAGCTGTTGGGGAATTCGTGGCCGCGACAAAGGGATTCCGTTTCGATCCCCTTATACCGAAGAAACAGCGTCCCTGTCCCTGATCCTTAAGATGCAGGCCGGATGAATTGTAAGCGTATTGTCAAACTGCGAGGGACTTATGGAAAAAGTGAAGGTTGCTTTGATAGGATGCGGAGGAATCAGCCGTGAACATGTTGACGCCTACCTTAAATGCCCGGGAGCCAAGCTTGTTTACTGTGTTGATATAGACGAAAAAGCCGCCAGGGAAAAGGCCGGTATTGCAAAATGCCGTTGGCACACCAATTACCTGGATGTGCTTGACGAAGTTGATGCAGTGGATATTTGCACGCCTCCGGACGCGCATGCCGAAATAGCTGTTGAATCGGCCCGGAGGGGCAGGCACGTCCTTACGGAAAAAGTAATGGCCCGCACGCTTCCCGAGGCCCGCTGGATGATAGAAGAGGCAGAAAAGGCGGGCATCATATTCATGGTTGCATTTGTTCTCCGTTACTGGCCGGAGTTCAAAGTCATACATGATACATGTGTCGACGGCCGAATCGGCGATATACTGCAGGGCTATATCCAGACCCAGATGAACATGGCGGGGTACTGGCTGAAAAGTCCGCAGGGAATACAAAAATGGCGGCAGGACCCTTACAGGTTTCCCATGGGAGCGTTCCTTTCCCACGGGTGCCATTACGTGGACCTTCTTCAGTGGTGCGTGGGAAATATTACAGAAACCTCAGGTTTCAGCCATGCCAAAATATTCGGGGATGTCATTCCCGGAGGCGACGATACAAGCTGTACTGTTTTCAGGCACGATAACGGGGCTGTATCCACCTACCTTGAAAGCTGGGCGCTTCCTTATTCCACGGGGGGCATGCGTTTCGAGGTTTACGGCACCGAAGGGTCCGTACAGCTTTCCCTGCCGGAAGGAGGGCACCGTATTGTAAATCTTCTTAATTCAAAAGGAAAGACGGAATTATATCATTTCAATCCTGAAAAAAAAGAGGATAGCGTATTGGCCGGCAGTACTACCGGCCATCAAATGCAGGGTGAAATAGAGCATTTCGTTTCAGCCGTACTTAACGGGCAGCAGCCCCGGACTCACGGCCGCGAGGGGATTAAATCCATGCAGGTTATACTTGCGGCGGAAGCCGCTGAGCGGGAAGGCCGTGTCATAAATGTCAGTGAGTTTATCAACCGTCCTGAAAACAAGAAGCCGTGGAACAAGGAAGAGTTCATGTTGTCGGTTAAGAAAAAATACGGCCGGCGCCTGGAAAAAATTAAATCGTGGGACGAATTTCGGTTGGAAGCAAAGGAAAAATACAGCTGGTACCCGGCAGAAACGGACAAAAAACAACAAGGCTATCCTTCTTCCTGACCTTTACAACCTGTGGCCGCAGGCTTCAGCCTGCGTACTAACTCCGATGTAACGGCTAAAAATTTTCTGTATTTGTAGCGAGGATAATTTATTGGACGCTTTTAACATTGTGAGATATGCATACAGGTAAAGGCGTCTGACTTGTTTCGTTATTCGGGATAAATCATTTATCCCACTCTTTTTCCCTCTACCCTTGGGGAGAGAGTTGGGGTGAGGGGAGATCTTTTCTCCCTCTCTCTTTCACCCTTTAACCCCAGGAAAGAAGATCTTTCTAAGTTCTTCTTCATTTCCTTTGGGAGAGAGGATCTTCCCCATCTTCTTCTTCCTCTACCCACAGGGGAGAGGATTGAGGTGAGGGGGTCTTTTCCTCCCAACATCCCATCGGGATTTTCATCGCGCAGGGCGTTCCCAGAATCTATCTCCCAGTACAACTTCGTACATGGCCAGGACGTTTTCTAACGGGGTGTCCGCATTTATGGCGTTCGATGAGCAGAATATGTAACCGCCGTTTTTCCCCAGTATGTCAACCGTATGTTTCACCTTTTCCTGCACTTCTTCTCTTGTCCCTGAGGGAAGAAGCTTTATTGTATCAATGCCCCCCCTGAAAGTCAGCCTGTCTCCATAGGTTTGCTTCAGGGATAAGATATCCATGCCGTTGGCAGAAACCTGCACCGGGTCCAGGATGGTTACTCCGAGCTTTAAAAGTTCCGGTATTACGGGTGAGATGGCCCCGCATGAATGGAAGGCGAACTTCGCACCGTATCCGGAAAAGATTTCACTGAAATCCTTATAATATACAAGCACCTTATTCCTGACATCGTCCAGGGAAATCATCAGACCCCCGGCAGTGCCGAAATCCTCATAAGTAATGACATAATCAATTTCACCCCCTGCAGGAGGGAGGGCCCTTTTCATGTAGCCTTTCCACCACCCTGCGATTTCCTCCATTACGTAGTGATAAAACTTTTCGTTTAAAACCATGTCTATCAGGGCCTGTTCCATCCCTCTCAGGAAGAAATAAAGGTACCAGATAAGCATGCCCTTCATCAATACGTATTTCTTGTTTGCCCTGATCCGTTCCCGTATCCTTTCAAAGTCGAAATATTCGTAGGATGGAAATCTGTACCCCTTGCGCACATCGTCGATGGTCTTCATCCCGGCAAGGGGATTATACGTTTCCATGGTTGTCATTCCTACGGCCGCCTGGATGTTTTTTCTTCTTATACCGAACATATCTTCCCTGCTTCCGTCGGGGAATGTCCTAAGCGGAGGCCCTATATATTCAGCTCCCAGGTGGCGTACGTCCACGCTGAAGATATTCAAAAGTTCGTCATAATCAACCCCGAGCCTTTCCTTCAAACCCTCCTGGATTTCAAAGGTCGGCTGGAAATCAACCAGTGGCCTGTCTGCTTCCTTATGGTCGGTTATCAGTTTAAATCTTTCTTTAGGCAAAAGTTCCATTTTCCACCTTTTTCAGTTTTATGGACAATGCATGGCAACCTGCGTCAATGGGTTCTACCGCATCGCTGGTTACTGTTCTGGTTTTATCTTTTCTTATATATGCGCCTGTGTTTTCCTCAACCGTTTTTTCCACACCTTCCACGCTGAGGTTCGGCCCGGCAATCGTAGCCACAATGGTATCAGTCTCGGTCGTATCATCCAGAGCGGTATAGGAAAGGATGATGATACAGTCTTTCATGGTAGAACTGGTATGGATGCCTTCCGCCCAGATGCAGGTTTCGGATTGCAGGTCGTCTGAGATGGAATAAGTGGCGGGAGCCAGGGCAACTTTCTCGGTATCGTCGGAGGTGTCTTCCCAGAGGGTGAGCTGGCCGGTGAAGGAAAGAGTGAGACTGCCGGGCAGGTCTGACGGTACGGGTGTTTTAAGAACAAGTTTTCTCAAGTCATCCTCGTTATATA
>JAKPNC010000233.1 GCA_029548585.1 bacterium
ATAAAAGTCCGGGAATTTTCTCAACGTTCGTACAGTGCGAAAGAGGTATCTCGAATAGGCGGGACGTGGTTCAATGAATATTTACGTTTATTTTTAATAGTTTTTCCCAAGGAGTATTGTCAATGGACAAATGGTATAAGAAACCGGTAAGAATGATGAGATGGGACTACATTCAGAATATAGGAACGATGAAGAACACCGACCTCGATAAATTGGCAAGGATGAAGAAAGAGGAGTGGCACATCAACTGCGAATGGATTGTTGGAATCCCGGGAGCTGCCCCGGGAGCGGGACATCTCACAACATTCAGGGCGGAGGGATTCGAATCCTATCCTGGACTTGAGGATTTTGACTGCCTGAGGGAATACCTTCCTTATGCCCATAAGTATGGAATAAAACTCCTGGCCTATCTTAATGCACACTGGTATTCTTACGAATTTGCCGACAAACACCCCGGATGGGAGCAACTTCTATGCAACGGCAAAGCTTACGGAAGGCTTCACCCTCTTTATGGGAACGGAACTACTCTCTGTGTCAACTCTCCTTACAGGCATTGGGTTTACAGACTGGTCAAAGAAACGATGAAAACAGGGGTGGACGGGATATTTTTCGACGGGCCCGTTGTTTTCAGGAATTGCTGTTACTGCGAATCGTGCAGGGATAAATTCAAAAATAAATTCGGAAAGGATATTCCGGTTAAAGAAAACTGGCATGATGATTTGTGGAAACAATTTATTGAATTCAGACGGGATTCACTCGCGGAGTTTTTGGGAGGCGCGCGTAAAATTGTCAAAGAGATAAATCCCGGCGGGGTAATTTTTTTAAACAGCGGAGGATGGCAGGTAGGAGGATGGAAATATGCCAGGGATATTGAGAAGATGGAAAAACACCAGGACTTCAGCGGTTCCGAACAGTTTTTTCATACAAATTCGTCAAGAACGGTTTTTGATACTTCAATGACGGCGAAATATCTCACTTCCGGCTCGAATCCTGCTGTAGTATTCACACATTACTGCATGGGGCTCTGGCACTATATCCCGCTAATGCCGGCGGAGATAAAACGTGCGCTTGCCCAGTCGGTTGCAAACAGGGCAAACCCCTGGATTGCTTTCTTTGACCCCATGGGTACCAATAGAGGGGCAAATGAGCCGGTAGCGGAAATTCTCGGATTTGTCGAAAAAAACGAAGAATATTATACAGAACCCGACACCATTGCCAGGGTTGCCCTCCATCTCTCCCTCCAGACCTCCACATACTACGTTTCCCGACTGGAAGAACTATACAGGGATACGGGCATGGGAAGAGAAGAAGAGCTGTCCATAGACGGGGGAACAGGCGAGGTTATTATCGACTGGCAGAAAAGGAAGGGAGTGAATGAGATGATGTTGTATCATTCCTATCTCGGGTACATGCTGTCTCTTATCAGGAACCATACTCTTTTCGATATAATTCTTGACAGTGGCCTTAGTTCAGACAGGCTGAAAGGATACGATGTACTGATACTTCCCAACAGCGCCTGCCTGAGCGAATTGCAGAGGAAGACGGTAAAGGAATTCGTAGAAAGAGGAGGCAATCTCATTGCATCCTTTGAAACGGGATTCTACGATGAGAAGGGAAACCACGTTGAAGACGAGGAATGGAAGAGCTTTCTCGGAATCGAAAAAATGGAAGGAATTCTCCCTGTCGCAGTAACAGGCAACTACCTGGTAGCGGAAGAAAATTTTGCAGGTTTTGAAAAAGGGCAATTGATAGAAAGCCCAGCCCATTCCCTGCTGGTGAAAGCAAAAAAGAACGTAGCCGCACCCCTGTTTTACATGAAACAACTTAAAACATATTATATGCCCTTGGAGGGCCGGTTGGATTACCCTGCGTTGCTGATAGGAAATCACGTAAAAGGAAAGGTTGTCTACACTCC
This sequence comes from bacterium, assembly GCA_029548585.1. GTDB lineage: Bacteria > Ratteibacteria > UBA8468 > B48-G9 > JAFGKM01 > JALNXB01. The sequence continues at coordinate 1,916 of JAKPNC010000233.1, forward strand.
GACAACCTTCGAAGCCTTATACGGCGAACATATGATAGACAGCCCTTCAACAATCATCGCCTACCTGCTGGATATGCTCTTACCGGAAAAGATATTGGATGTACAGGCTCCTTCTTCCGTGGAGGTGGAAGCATATTACCAGAAGGCAGAATCACGCTACGTTATCCATCTGGTTAACTGCACAGGGGATATGCAGAGACCCATAAAAGAGTTTATTCCTGTAAATGATATCAAAATCGCATTAAAAGCGGGGGGGATAAAAAAGGTTTACCGGCTGTCGGATAAAAAATCCTTGGATTTCTCCTCGAAAAAAGGAACAACTGAGTTTTGTATTCCAGAGTTGGAATTCTACGAGGTGGTTGTTGCAGAGGTATGTAAGTGATTGCCAGAACTTGTCTGCGTTTAACGGAAATGTCAATCTTATAATGAGTGCCGGGGATTAAAACTACCCCGTTTTTCCTTATGGGTCATTTATAGACATGCGCACAATTAATGTGACACTGTTGCGGGCAAGCTTCCTTTGTCCTGCGGGGCGTTTTGCGCGACGCGTCAATCTCAGCTTTGCATACTATATTATTAAAGGGCATGTGAATGGATTATGTTTTTGCCAGAAATTCGGTAATCATATGAAAGGCATTATACCTGTATATTCTGCAAACGGTAGTCGTTTACGCTTGATCTCGCTTGGCCCGTTGTTATGAAAATTTTAACGTTAGATTTCACATGTAGGATTTATTTCGGATTTTTATTTGACACTTTAGATCTACCGGATTAGAATGCGAAGAATAAGTCGGAATTTGGAATTAAAACTGTTCTTTTTAAAAGTCTTAATGGAGGATTCCTGAACAGAATTCATAATAATTAAGTATTTCAAAAGAAAAGGTTACCATAACTTTATGAAAAAATTAAATAAAAACACTGTGTGTTACCGTATGTCTTGCAAAAATAAACCGGCTCTCTATGTAAAACAGGATGAGCCATTCTGCCTTGAAACCATGGATGCGTATGGTGACAGACTTTTTAAAAAAGATGACTTTTTCACAAAAGATATGTGGAGTTCTGTGAACCCTGCCACAGGACCTATTTACGTGGAAGGTACATCTCAGGGAGATATTCTGCGTGTGGACATAATACAAATAAAAGTCAGAGATTTTGCCGTTATGTTTGTCGAAAAGAACTTTGGAGCGCTCGGCAAGCATATCAAATGTAATGAAACAAAAAGATATCCTATCAGAAAAAATACCCTCTTTGTGAACGATAAACTTAACCTGAAAATTGAGCCCATGGTAGGTGTAATCGGAACTGCTCCTGCCGGCAGGTCTGTTTTAAATGGAACACCCGGTGAGCATGGAGGAAATATGGACTGCAAGGTAATTACGAAAGGCACATCCGTTTATCTTCCTGTCGGCGTAGAGGGTGCACTTCTTTGCGCCGGTGATATACACGCTCTCATGGGAGACGGTGAAGTCTGCATCTGTGGCGCTGAGGTTTCAGGGGAGGTAACCTTGCGAACCAGAGTTATCCGTTCCTTTATTCCCACCCCTTGTGTTGAAACAAAGAATCACCTCTATTTTATCGGCTCGGCAAAAAAGTTGGATGAAGCGGAACAAATAGTTCTCGATAAAGCATTTACTTTCTTGAACCGTTGCTTAAATATGGGATCCAACGACTCTGCAAGAATTATGAGTCTGGCAGGTGATTTACAGATTTGCCAGGTGGTTGACCCGCTTAAAACTATGCGGTTTGCTTTGCCTAAATCGATTATACGGCCTTTTAATTCCGGAGTAATTTTATAATCCCTGCTCTGTCTTTTTCGGTTAAGATGCAAAACGCTACCATAATTCCATCTGAATATATCAAGTCCAGATTAATTAAACTTTAATAATTGCCTATCCTTGACAAGAAAATCAACTAACCAATACAGATTGACCAAAAGGTTCATGCTTTGAAAAATGAGGGTTACATGGAACTTAGGCAGGGATAACGGACAGTTAATTTTCCTTCAATAAATTCAAAGGTATTTAGTAAAATTACTTATGTTTGAATTCCTAAAAAAATTAAATTGACAACTTTTAAGGATCTGTGATAACTTTCAGTAAAATTTAACCTGGAAACCAACCGGTAAGCCTCAACCTTGTTGCATAGTGCAAAGGAGGTATCTCAATAGGGGATGAGGTTCACTGAATATATGGGAAACAACGGGAGAAGATAATGCCAGAAGATAAAAAAGAACCGATAATGCCTGAAGGCACGAAGATAAGAAAGGACATAGAGTACAGGAAGACAGGATACAGGCGGCTGTTGATGAACATATACGAGCCCGCAGGCGTCTCGAAACCAACTCCCCTTATCCTCTACATGCACGGAGGGGGATGGATATGGGGAGACAGGAGGCACTGCCAGCGCGCCGGTTACCTGCTGGAATATGGTTTCACCGTTGTCAGCATAGACTACAGCATGTCATACCAGGCTCCTTTCCCCGCTCAGATTCAAGACTGCAAGGCCGCCCTGCGATTTTTGCGGGCAAACAGCGCGGGATTGAACCTTGACACAAAAAAGGTCGGGGCATGCGGACATTCAGCGGGCGGCCACCTTGCATCCCTGTTGGGGACAACCTCGGGTATAAGGGATTTTGATACCCCTGAGAACGCCGGATTTTCAGACAGGATTGACGCGGTGTGCAACTACTACGGTCCGGGATCAATAACAGAGTTGATAAGGTACGCCTTGAATGCGGGAGCAGACGACACAATCAAGCAGGGTGAACAACTGATAGGCGGAACGCTAAAAGAAAAAATGGCAATCTCCGAAAAGGCAAGTCCCTTGAGGCATGTTCATTCCCAGGCCTCGCCTTTCATGATCATTCACGGAGACAATGACAAAATCGTCAACTATTCCCTGAGCGTCTCACTCCACGAAGCGCTCGTCAGGGCAGGCGTCGAATCACATCTCAATATTGTCAGGGGAGGAGCCCACGGGGGTAACCTGCTGGAAACTCCCGACATGGAAGAGAAGGTGGCCTATTTCTTCAACAGGCACATAGGATGAAAAATAAAGTAGAGGGTTTTCTGTATTTGCAGCGTGTCATCCTCCTGCTTTAAAACGAAGCAGACAAGAATTCATCGGATGCTTTTAAAATCGTGAAATATACATACAGGCAAAGTGTCTGATAAATCTTATTTTACATAGCTTGTTTTCAGATCCAGGAGGACATTTATCCCGTTAGGAATACCCGCTACAAAAGTTCATTCCGGGATAAACGGCTACCGTTTTCAATTGTTACGCCGGGATGTACCTGTTCAGGGTCTCTTTGAGATTCCGAACAGAATCGTTCATAGATGTCCTATGTTAAGCTTTGTGGAAAAAAGACATAAATTACGATGACAAAAAAGCAACAACCATGATATAATCAGATGAGACATGATAAAATTACATCAGATTTCTGTTAAGTCTTCCGGCAAAGGCAGCGAGTCAGCTTGTCATTAACCATAAAGGTTCAGCAGGATGGTTGATCCATCTTGATTTAAATCGAATATCACCATGCTCCCAGGGAGCGCCAGAGATGACTGAAAACTTATCGCTTTCAGATAAACAGAATTTTACTCTAAAATAATCAAAGAAGCCTTTATTAAAACTGCTGTGAATTTTCTCAAGAAGGTCTTGCAGGTCTTTCATGGAAGGAAGTATGTAATCAATGGCATGATGTGCCACACGAAATATTTCTTCTTACATATTTTTCATATATGACATACAAGAGAAAAAAGACATTCTATTACATGGCGGTGTCATTAATTATGCGCTTATCTATAATTCAGGATTCTTTCCCCATAAAGGAGAATGGAAAAACGCATCTAAATATTGGCATACGCCGGGTATGATCCGGCTTATACAACGTAACAATTAAGGAAAAATGAGCGAACTCAGACTGGAATCATATAAGATGCCGGCAGCCCGGCTTGGCCCTGAAAATCCGCTTCCTGCCCTTGATACATGCCTGCCTTACAAAGTGCAGGACGGTTATGGCAGAGAACGGGCGGAACGCAGTTTCAAAACCGTTGTGCTGGAAAACGATATCCTGAAAGCCACTTTCCTTGTAGAGCTTGGAGGAAGACTCTGGTCGCTTTACAACAAGAAGAAGAATTATGAACTGCTCTATATGAATCCCGTATTCCAGCCCTGCAACCTTGCGATAAGGAATGCATGGTTCAGCGGGGGAGTGGAATGGAACATGGGGATAAGAGGCCATTCGGTATTCACGTGTTCTCCGGTCTTCGCGGCTAAGCTGAAATTGGATGACGGGACACCCGTTCTGAGGATTTACGAATGGGACAGGATACGCATGGCTCCCTACCAGGTTGACTTTTTCCTGCCAGGCAATTCTGATTTTCTTTTTGCTAGAGGGAAAATAATCAATCCCCACCAGGAAGAAATTCCCATGTACTGGTGGTCAAACATAGCCTTTCCCGAGATACCCGGAGGAAGAATCATAGCGCCTGCAACATCGGCTTTCAGGCACGGTTATGACAGAATAGTGAACACTGTTTCAATACCGGTATCCGAAGGTACAGACCTTTCCTATCCTGAAAACTTCGACCGTTCGTCCGACTGTTTCTACCGGATTTCCCCGGGACAGCAGCCGTGGATAACCGCCCTCGACAAAGAAGGGTGCGGACTCATTCAAACATCAACCCCTATGCTTAAAGGCCGCAAGCTTTTCGTCTGGGGTATGCAGCACGGAGGAAGGCATTGGCAGGATTTCCTTTCAGTGCCAGGATCGCCTTACATTGAAATCCAGGCAGGACTGGCCCAAATCCAGTCCGAATACCTGCCCATGCCCCCGGGAGCCGAATGGGCCTGGTTGGAAGCCTACGGGTATATTCACACGGATACAGAAGTGACTTACGGCCCGGACTGGGAAAAAGCATGGAAATCCGTTGATGCGGAACTCAAAAAAAGAATGCCTTCCGCCAGTCTGGATTCAATCTTTTCGGAAACAACCGTAATGTCTGAAAGAAAGCCCGATGAAATTATACAGAGAGGGTCAGGATGGGGAGCGCTCGAACGGTTGAGAAGGGAAAAAGCGGGCGAGAAACCATGCTGCCCCGAATCGATGATTTTCGACGACAACTCTTTGACCGCCGAACAGAAACCGTGGATTGAATTGATTGAAAGAGGTCATATGCCGTGTATGTCCCCGGCAGAAGAACCCGGGGCATGGATGGTGCAAAGCGAGTGGCAGAATTTGCTCGGGAAAGCCGTAATCCAACCGGATAACGATCACTGGCTTTCATGGCTGCATCTCGGTATCATGTACTACAGCCGCAACGATTTTGAAAGAGCGGAACAGGCATGGGAAAAATCAATCAGCCGCACGCCGTCGCCATGGGCGTACCGCAACCTGGCTTTTCTTGCCTTGCACAATAAAGATGCGGAAAAGTATGCTTCTCTGCTTCTTAAGGCATGGAGAATGTCTCCCGGGACATTCAGGTTAACCGTAGAATGCTGCAAGGCCCTTGTTGATTCCGATAAACCTGAAAGAGCCCTCGATTTTATAGAAAAACTGCCCCCTGGCGTACGGGAAAACGGAAGAATAAAGATTTCAGAGGTACAGGCGGCCATAAAGGCACACGACATAGACAGGGCTGAGAAAATATTTAGAAGCGGCTTTTTTGTACCCGATATGAAGGAAGGCGAAGTTGTACTGAGCAATCTCTGGTTTGAGATGCATGAAAAACGCATTTCTGAAGCGGAAAAAATACCTGTTGACGACAAACTCCGGGATAGAGTCCGCAAGGAATTTCCTCCTCCGGTATGGCTCGATTTCCGCCAGACAGTAAAATAGAAGTTTCTAATAACTTTTTTTCAAATGGGAGGTACGTTGTGGATGATAATAGATTTGATGTGTGGGCGCAAGGCAGCATGTCCCGAATTTTTCCCAACCAGAAGCCTCCTGCCAAAGCGAAAAAAAGAATAACTTTACAGGCGGCAGGAAATGAGGTTGCATCTTTTCAGGTAGGCATTAGCGGCACATCCCATAAAATGAAAAGCTTTGAGGTTGTGGCAACAGATATGGTTTCTTCATCAGGAAAAATCATTCCCAAAGATAAGATTGATGTCCTTTATGCGGGATATGTGCCAGTTCCGTGGAATTCTCCGGGAAGTTCGCCCGATGACCTGGAAAAGACAGCTCCCTGTTTTTTTCCAGACCCTTTATTTCCACCAACCTGGCGCGGATATCAGGTAAGGGGAACTTTTCCTGGAGCGGCAGGCGCCTGGATAAGAGTTCATATAGGCGCGTCCCTGCCCGCAGGGAAATACCATGGCAAAATTAAAGTTATCATCTCAGAGAAAACGAAAACTATCGGTTTCACAATAGAAGTTCTCCCTTTCCATTTACCGGAAAATTCGCATTTTTTAATGTCAAACTGGTTTATTGCGGGGTCAGTTTTACACCTTCACAATCTTACATTATTTACCGGTGAATTCTGGAAGGTTGTTGAGATTTACGCGAAAAATTTATCTTCACACAGGCAGAACGTAATTCTCACACCGTTGTTTGCCATAAGTTACAGGCAGCCAAAAAATAATGATGAAATTGGAGGACAGTTGATAAATATTCTTGAGAAGTCCCCGGGAAAATATCTTTTCGATTATGAAAATTTTGATAAATGGGTAAATATATTTTTTAAAAACGGATTTAAAATTATTGAAGGAAGCCATCTTGCCGGGGGATCTGTCAATCCTGCAACCATTATTCTTAAAAAATATGGCAAAATTTTCCCTGAAAAATACACCTTTTCTTCCACCTTAAGCAAGGGATATAGAAATTTTATTAAACAATTCCTCTCTTCTTTGAGACAACATCTCATTGAAAAGGGCTGGATTGATAAATTCTGTATGCACATTTCTGATGAACCCAGCGGTGAACAGTTAAAACCTTACACAAGCCTTACTAAACTGGTAAAAACAATTGCGCCCGAATTCAAACTAATGGACGCCCTGGCAGATTTGCCTTTTGTAAAAAAACTTTATTATCCGGTACCTCTGATAAATAAATTTGAGCAGGTATTGGCTGAAAGTGAAGAAGCATTAAAGAAAAACATTTGGTTCTATTATTGCTGTGTTCCCGGTGGCAAGTGGCCCAACCGTTTTATGGATTACAATCTTATAAGAGTCAGAATATTTACCTGGCTGGCTTTCAAATATAAGGCTAAAGGTTTTCTTCACTGGGGGCTGAACTATTGGAACTGGCACCCTCCTTTCCACCGGGAAGGGCCATACAATCCATACGATAATACCACGGGCGGTTCCCTGCAAGCGGGTGACAGTCATGTTTTATATCCTCCTCCAATGCCAGGCCGCTCCCATGAACCGGTGGATTCAATAAGATGGGAGATTATAAGAAAAGCAATGGAGGATTACGAATATTTATATCTTTTAAGAGATTTGCTTAAAAAAGAACAAATCCCTTTAAAGTTGAAAGAACAGGGGGAAGGGTTGATGAAAGAATTGGAAGAAAAGGTAGTTCCCAATTTTACAGAATATACCCGGGATGCTGAATATCTTGAAGATTTTCGAAGTCGAGTGGCAAAGTTGATAATACAAATAAAAAAATCAGGAGAAATATAATATTACTGAAATGCCCCATAAAACAATGGTACATAAATCTTTGATATAATTGCTTTTACGCCACTTCTTTCTACTTCTTTATCTCAGATTGACAGCCGGAGGCCCAACTCCGCTAAAGCATACACGCCTGCGCTAAAGTTTACCTGCCAGGTTTGTAGTTCAACTCAGGTTGGCCATGGCGGACATGTCCTCTCTTCAAATGGCAGAGGAGGAGAAGAGAGATTTAAGAAAAGCTTTTCAGGATGACAGGCTTCTTTTTTAGACATAGGGAGAGTTGACAAATGCAGAATAAGGGAGTAACCTATTATAAACTTTTTTAAACCAGCCATAAAATAAGGAGGTAATCCAATGAAATGGCCGATTATAATGCATGTAAATTACTGCGAGCAGGGGCAGACCATACCGGAGATCTGTCAGAAAGCGGTTGATTGGGGATACGACGGAGTAGAATTCCGCGGCAGTAGTTCCACAATGTCTTCCGAGGAATATATCGATGCTATCTCAAGGTCTGTTAAATCCTCCGGATTGAAAAACGTGGTTTTCGGAGGACCTCGCATAACCGATCCCGAAGAAGGCATGAAGTTTTACAAAATGGCGTCAAAGAATTTCAAGCTTACCGTCTGCAACATGGCTGTAGGCATGATACCGGGCGGTTCCGCGGTCGCAAAGAAAGAAGATTGGGCGAAGGGAGTGGAAGCCCTGAAAGTCCTTGCCTGGATAGCAGAAGAAGTCGGATTCAAGTTCGCCCTCGAAATACACATGGGATACCTTCATGACCTTCCGGCTTCGACGATGAGGCTTCTCGAGATGCTCAACAATCCCGCAGTTGGAGCAAACCTCGATTTCGGCAACATAGTATACCTTCAGGATACATTGACGATTGAAGATACGGTTGCCATGCTCGGGAAGAACCTTTACTACGTTCATCTTAAAAATTCGTATAAACTTCCTATGGGCAGAACTGCCGCAGGTCTGGCGGACGGTGCGATTAACCACAGGGAATACCTCACCGTTCTCAATAAATACGGCTACAAGGGGTTCCTCTGCATCGAAGCCCCGCGCGCGGGAGACAGGGAATGGTTTGCAAGGCAGGACATCGCCTATCTGAAAGCCCTGATGGATGAACTCGGACTTTGATATATTTCAAAAGAAAGGGAACTGCCCCCATAAAGGAGGCAGTTCCCTTATTTTTTATCCCTTAAGCTTCAACACCCTTATTGCATTCTTCTGCATTATTTTCTCATAAGCTTTCATGGATATCTTTTTGCCTTCCTTGACTTCCTTGAAATATTCCACATGAGGTATAATCTTCTTGTTTGAAGATATATCGGTGCCGAACATCAGCTTATCCTGGAATTCCTCGAGAAACTTGTATCCGTACTCTTTGTCCCTTGTAATGGCGTTCAGACCGCTTCCTGCAGAAAGGTCCCCGTACAGGTTGGGATACTTCGCAAGAAGTTTCTGGAGCCTTCCCGGGGCCTTGACCTTCCCGTCGGGATATCCTGCTCTCTCTTCCTCGGGAACATCGGCGCTTATCTCCGCCCAGAAAGTCATGGCATGCCCTATGAAAATGGTATCGGGACATTCTTTCATCGCTCTTTCAAGCCTCGGCAGACCTTTGTCATCCGCAAGCCCGTAGCTTCCGCCCAACCTGTCGTAAAGATGGAAAAGTATGGGGAATCCGAACTTCGCCGCCTGCCTGTAAAGATTCAGGCATCTTGGATCATCAAAATAGAGGTTTGCGGTCATCTCTCCAAGCCCCTTGCATCCGGCATCCTTGTAGTAGCCCAGTATCCACGAAAAATCGCTGTCGGGGGAATTCGTCCCGGACCTTGGATCCACATCGCAGAAAGGTATCACCCTGTCAGGATGCTTTTTGTAAAATTTGAGGATATCTTCAGGACCGGTATAAAAACACGGTACTTCAGGACTTACACCGGCAGGAAGCACCACGAACCTTTCGGCTCCCCTGCTATCCATTGCCTTAAGTATCTCTTTTTCTGTTACCACCTCCATTCCCCTTCCACCGGGTCTGCCTCCCCAAAGCCTTATCACGTGCGTATGTATATCTATCATCCGATCCTCCTTTTGTATGTCATGCTTAGGTTAGAGATCAACGATATCGTTAATTTTATCTTTTTATTCTGCTTCGACGGGTTCCTTTGAAAAAAATGAAGTCCCTCTCAGGGTTTCGTCAAACAAAAATAAGACCCTCGTATTCTGATCGGTTTCCGGATTATTTTTTGAAGGAAGAAAGTCTTTTTCATATCTCACGATATCCGAAACTCTCAGGTTGTCCACAGCGCCTTCAAAAGGCCCTATTTTTATATCTGAAAGCTTTTCCTTGAGAGATGCTTTCTGTCTTCCAGTCAAACGATTCATTCCGTAAGCCACTGTATCGTAAGCCAGCTTTTTCCCGTTGACAAAGATGGCAAAATCCCCTTCCGTTCCTTTTTCTCCTTCCTTTATGTCCCAGGTAAAGGCAAAATGATTCCAACGGCCGCCATCAAGATAATACTCGCCCTGGAAACCGAATTGAGGATTCCCGGTTTCCGGAAGGAGTTGAGTCTGAAGATAGCTGAAAATATTTCGGCCGCTTCCAAGCCTCATGTAAGAATGGCTAAGGTTGATATGAGAAGAGCTGACAAAAGGATTATCTACTCTCTGCCCCGGGCCCAAAACCGTCTCACAGGTGGATCTGCAGGGAAGAAACCAGAATTCCACAGTACCGCGTTTCCCCGGGAAGCAGGCATATCCTCCTTCAGGAAGTCTTTTACCGCACGGGAATGATAATCCTTTTCCTTTCAACAGCCTGACTGCCTTACCGGAAATTCCGGGTATAAAAGCCAGAGGTTTTGCAGAGGCGGGAAGCATTTCAGGTAAAACAGGCGGCTTGCCTTCGGTTCCTTCAGGAAGAAGCTCCGCCGAACCGAAAGCAACCACCGGTTCAACGTTGAGCAGTTTATAAAATGCAGGCGGACAGGCGCCTTTGAAATCAAGCGTGAATGGTTCAATGGTCCATATTCCATCTTTACCATTGACAGGAATGTTTAATTCACCGACATTCTTATCTGAAATTTCCATGGCAACCGAACCGTCACCCCTTTTCACCCTGGCTGGAAAACCGATGAAGATCCTGAGCTCGGGCAAGCCTCCCGGCACCCTGAAAAAAACGGGCATTCCTTCTCCAAGCCTGCCGTAAGGGAGAGATTCCGCATGTTTCCCGGAAGAGAGAGACCAGAACCCTTCGGGACAGTAAAGGGCAATCCTTTCCGAACTGGAATCCAGAAGTGTGAAGGTATCCCTCTCATCGCCTATGAAAAGAAGATAAAGACCGCCGGGCGTTTCCTCAGGCACGGTTACATATACATGGTACCTGGGATTCGTGTAGCCGGGACTATTTGACCAGTATGGACCAAGGTCCATCTTTTTTTCAAAAACGGCTTTAACTCCAATTATTCCTTTTTCCCTGTAATCTTTTTCTCCATAGGGATATACTTCCGGCATCCCGGGAGGAGTATCGACATTTTTCTCAAGGTATATGCTAAACCTGGTTTCTACGCCCTTCGTGTGTTCAAATAAAATAGAGCTGTGAGGCTGCTTCATGGATTTGAGTGCGAGAGGGTAGGGCCTTCCGCTCCATCCTTTCTCCGATATCATTTTAAGCGCCACGGGCAATCCCATGAAAGGATTGAAACATGCGGAAATCTGTAAATAGGACGGCATATTCTTCCAGTCAAGCGGGTTTTCGGGCAATTTTGCCAGGTCATCGGACACGGAAGGATGCGAACTTACCTCACGCAATGCGTCTCTCATTGTCTGCTCGGCAATCCTTCTGTACCGTTGGTCCCCTGTCATCCAGTATGCGCAGGAATATGTAAATCCCTCGTAGCATTTGTAGCCGATCTGGTTATAAGTGCGGTCAAACCTGTATCTCTGGTCGGCGATTTTCAAGAAAGCCTGTCTTGCAAGCTCATCGCCGGTTTCAATGTAATATTCCAGGTTGTTTCGCATATTCCGGTGGTCTTTATACATGGGACCGTATCCACCCTCGGCCCTGCCGGACACCCCGTTCTGGCTTTTCAGATCTATAAGGCCATGGGTAAGCTGTTTAGCCTTTCCGGATATTTCTTCATCCCAGTCCATCATTGAAAGAGCCATCAGCGCCCTGTGGGCTTTAATGTTATTTTTCCCTTCAACAGTCCACCTCTCCTTCATCGCCTCCTTCACCGTAAGGCAAAGGTCCCTTGCCTGCTCGTCTCCTGTCAGATAGTATTCAAAGAGCCAGTCTATACAGTCATTGGACAGGTAGGTTATATCAACCGTGCGGTCTCCCCAGAAAAAGGGCAGGTTTCTCCCTTCTGTCGGAGGATAGGTAAGCCCTCCGTGTTCTTTCCCGGGCTTGCCCGGCACGTCAATGTGCGCCATGTACCAGTCACCGGCAAATCTATTGAATTTATATGCTTGCTCGTAATATATCCTCTCGCCGCTGCGGGCGTAGAGAATCCACGGTTCCCTTCTCATTCCATAAGGGTCATTGGACGAAAGAATGTGGAAGCGTCCCATTATTTTTCCGCCGACAGAATCATAATTCCACAGGGGAAAATGACCCCAGGATATGAACCCGTTGAAAGGAAAAGCATGAAGGGGAAGCATGAACCTTTTCCAATATTCCGAAATAACGGCCTCTTCGACCGGAAAATTCTTTTCATCCCTGTGAAGCATGGGAAACCCCATGGCTTCCGTTGAGCATAACCATTCAGGGTCGGGAACTCCAAGCGGAGGCCTTGAAGCAGAAAGGGTTGCCTGCCATACGGAATCCTCGTTCCATGTTCCTTGAAAAGGCATGAACCATATGTCATGAGTCCTGGCGGCGCCTTGTGCGTTGCTTGGCCAGGCCGAAAGTTTCTTCGCACCCGGGCTTCCCACGCCCTTCTCAGCCCAGCTCTGCCAATACTCATTCACCAGCGTCTTTCCCCTGAAATCAAGTTCTCTCCCTGACCGGCCGGACCATAATACAGCCCTTGCTCCTCTCGCCCCAAAGGATATTTCCTTGGGGAACCTTTCGG
>JAKPNC010000105.1 GCA_029548585.1 bacterium
GGTTGATAACCTGAAGGAGCCTGGCTTTGCAAATGCCCTCAGGACAGGATTCGAAGAGAGCAGGGGAAAATACGTTGTGCCCTTCATGGCCGACAGATGCGATGATCCATCTTCATTGCCCCTGATGCTTGAGAAATGCGAACAGGGATACGACCTTGTATGCGGTTCAAGGTATGTAAGGGGAGGCAGGCGGATAGGCGGACCTCTTCTCCAGGGGTGTTTCTCGAGAATAGTGGGGATCACCCTCCACATGCTTTCGGGTATACCTACAAGGGATGCGGGCAACGCCTTCAAGATGTACAGGAGGGATATCCTGCTTTCTTTTACCCTGAGCCAGAAAGGATTTGCAGTCTCTATGGAAGCCTGCGTCAAATTTTTTCTCAATGGTTTCAGGATATGCGATATTCCCACGTCCTGGTACGGAAGAAAGAAGGGCAAGTCTAAATTCAGGCTTTCAAGGACAATGCCTTACGTTAAGCTTTACTTCTACACCATATGGAAAAAGTGGACATCTCGGTTGTAATTCCGGCTTTCAACGAGGCGGACAGAATAATTCCATCCCTTGATAAGGTCTGGGAATATTTTACCTCAGGCGGCCTTTCGTTTGAATTGATAATCGTTGACGACGGCAGCAGGGATTCCACGAAAACAGAGGTGGAAAGGTGGATTGAAAGGAGAACCTCGCCATCAGGATATTCCCCTGGTCTTCAACCGGCAGGCACCGGAAAGGCTGTCATTATATCCCACGGGCGGAACAAGGGAAAGGGGGCAGCAGTGAGAACCGGGATCATGGCCTCTTCAGGCAGCCTGATTCTATTCACCGATGCGGATTTGTCAACTCCCATAGAGGAGTTCGAAAAGCTTTACGGGGCCATCAGGGATGGAAATGATATCTCGATAGCTTCAAGGGGGCTCCCGGAGTCCGACATATCGATTCCGCAGCCTGCCTGCAGGAGATTGATAGGCCGGATCTTCCCTTTCCTCGTAAGGCTGCTGGTTCTCAGGGATTTCAGGGATACCCAGTGCGGTTTCAAGCTATTTAAGTCCGATGCAGCCAGAACACTCTTTTCAGAACTCGAAACAGAGGGTTTCGCTTTTGATGTAGAGATTCTTTTCAGGGCAGTAAAACGGAAGATGAAGGTTAAAGAGGTTCCGGTAAAGTGGATTAACTCGAAGGCTTCCAGGGTCAGCATCCTGAAAGACCCTCCCAGGATGTTTTCAGCCCTGTGCAGGATAAGGGGCAGGATTAAATGAAATGTCAAACAAGGGATTAATCGTTGCAGTCGGATTCTCTTTATTTCTTAATCTTACCGGTCTCAGGTGGGGTATTCCCTCCGGCGAATACAAGGGATTTTATCCCGGCAGGGGAGAGAACATGTCCGTTGTCTCAGAAATAAGCCCCGAATACGTGAAGGATAGCTGGCAGATCACCCGAAGGGGGGAAAACCTCATTTCCCGTTCCGTTTTCAATCCCATACGTTCCTTCCATCCCGATGAGCATAACATAATCAAGAGCATAAGCAACATGGATCCCGGAAAGATGGATTTCAATCCCCATTTCTTCGAGTATCCTTCCTTCTTTATATATTTCACGGCGCTTATCCTGGGTCTGGCCTCTTTGGCCGGTTTGGTAAAGGTGACCCCGGACATATCCTTCTACATGCTTAACCCTGGTGAGATGGGAAGATTTTTCATGGCCGGAAGGGCAGGAGTGGTATTCCTTTCAGTAATGGGAATAATACTTCTTTACAAGGCGGCCGAAAATTTCTTCGACAGGAAAACGGCTTTTCTTGCCGCGCTCATGATGGGTATAACGCCCCTTTATGTTATTAACAGCCATTACATGACGGTGGATATTCCCATGGTATTCTGGATAACTGCCTGCATCTATTTCCTCTCCATGTCATGGAAAAGCGGGAGGCTCTCATTCTTTTACTTGTCAGCCGCCGCTGCCGGGATTGCTGCGGGTACCAAATATCCCGCAGCCTCTGTATGCCTTATCCTGCCCCTTTTTTATGCGGTAATGAAGGGCAGGATTTCCGGTATATTTTCCCGCCAGGCATTAACTTCGCTTATCCTTGCCGTTCTCTTTTTTCTCATTACTACCCCGTACTCGATTTTATCATTCCCGGAATTCAAAAGGGATCTTTTTTACCAGGTGGGGATAAGAGGGGTGGGGCTCGGATCATCCCTGGCGGCCATGGCGGGTTTCTGCAGGAATACCGTTGCCGCTGCCGGTTCAGGATTTTCAATCCTTGCCGCGGTTTTTCTCGCCGGTGCGGTACGGGCTCTTTTTACAGGGAAAAAGCCGAAGCTCTTCCTTGCCGGCCTCTTTTTTTCCCTCCTTCCGGTAATATTGTCGGGCAGCACAAGGTATGCCAGGTATTACCTCGTTGCGCTGCCTTTTGCATCCATTCTGGCGGCGCTTTTGATCGCCGATATCCTCAAAGGGCGTTCCCGGAGTATAACGGCCGGGGTTTTCATTGCCCTGCTGATGCTTTTTCCACTTTCCAAATCACTGGCATATTCATTCCACATGACCCGTGAAGACGTGAGAATAGAGGCCGCGAGGTACGTGGTTTCGGATATTGCCGCAGGATCCAGGATAATATTTACCAGTGACCCCTGGATATTTGAGGTTCCTCCCGTTAATCCAAACGATTACCATGTTGAAGTCATTGGCATGGGCAGCGGTCTCTCTAAAGCTGAAAGGGGAAGCTTTCTTATCATAGGGGAGCTCCAGCATTACCTTGGTTACGGGTCGAGGAATGATGAAGAATCACGCCTTATCGGGGAGATCGGTACTTACGGATACAGCCTCGAAAAGAGGTTCAAGAGGACTCCGGGCTTCTTTACCCTGAAGTTCGATTCGGACAATACCATACACGACATGGTCTATACCCATCCTGCAATATACATATTCAGAAAAACATGAAATCCGCAATCATCTACACACTTCCGGAAGAACTCGTCGCTCAGTATCCGGCCAGGGAGAGGGAAAGCGCGAGGATGATGGTTTTGAAACGGGAATCCTCCCTGATAGAAGAGGGTACATTCAGGGATATAACGGAGTATTTCCGAAAGGGAGACGTTCTTCTGCTCAACGACAGCCTTGTCATTCCTGCAAGGCTGAGAGGCAGAAAAGCGTCCGGAGGCAAGGTGGAAGTCTTCCTGCTTAAGAAAACCGGACCCATGAAGTGGTCGGTGCTTCTCAGGGGAAACGTTAGAGAGGGCCATGTGTGCAGGATAACAAAGCACGGCCGTGAGGAGCCTTATCTTGAAGTAAGGATAAACGAAAAAAAGGAGGACGGGAGTTACGAAGCAGAATTCGACACCGATAAGGACGAGGAGATATTGGGGTTCGGAGATGTTCCCCTGCCTCCTTACATAAAAAGGGAGACGGAGATGGACGATGAAGTGTATTACCAGACGGTCTACGGCAGGAAGAAAGGCTCCGTGGCCGCCCATACCGCCGGCCTCCATTTCACGAGGCCCCTTCTTGAGGAGATCGGCAGGAAAGGGGTAAGGATTCTTTATCTCACGCTTCACATAGGATGGTCTTCTTTTAAAATATTAAAAACGGATGAAGGAAAGGTGGGCGAGGAGTTCTACGAGATAAGCGAAGAAACAGCTTCTGCCGTCAACGATGCCAGGTCGGGGGGAAAGAGGGTATTTGCGGCGGGCACCGGCACCGTGAGGGCGCTGGAGAGCTCTTTGGAAAAGGGAATCGTGAGACCCGGTTCGGGATACACGGGACTTTTCATAAAGCCTGGCTTCAGGTTCGGCGCGGTTGACGCGATGATAACAAATTTTCACCTTCCAGGTTCAACCCACCTGTACCTGGTATGCGGATTTGCCGGGACCGGCCTGGTTGAGAAGGCATACAGGCTTGCCGTAGAAAAAAGGTACAGGTTCTATTCATACGGAGACGCCATGCTTATCGTATAGGAGGAAGATGAAAAGGTTCAGGATAACAGGAAAATCGGGAAGTTGCCGGGCGAGGACAGGAATTCTTTCCACTCCGCATGGAAGAGTTCAGACGCCCTGCTTCATGCCCGTGGCAACAATAGGAACGGTTAAGACCCTTTCTTCCGAGGATCTGGTGAAGATGAAGGTCCAGATGATTATTTCAAATGCCTACCATCTTTACCTTAAACCCGGTACCGGGATAATTGAAAAGGCCGGAGGCATCCACGGTTTTATGAACTGGAAGAGACCCGTGGTTACCGACAGCGGCGGTTTCCAGATATTCAGCCTCGAAAACGTGAAGGTCGAGGAAGAAGGTGTATGGTTCAGGTCGAAACTTGACGGTTCTTCCCATTTCATAACCCCCGAAAAATCGGTAGCCATACAGGGCAGCATAGGGGCCGACATCATGATGGCCTTTGATTACTGCCCGAGGCGCTGGGATGATGAGCCGGAAGTAAAAAAAAGCGTCGAAACGACATTAAGGTGGGCCGGGAGATGCCTTTCGTTTCACAGGGAGCATCCGGGGAAGCAGAGGCTTTTCGGTATAATACAGGGGGGTATTTATGAAAAGCTCAGGGCCAGGTGCATAGAAGAAATGTCACAAATGGATTTCCCCGGTTTCGGGCTGGGGGGACTCAGCATAGGCGAACCTTTTGAAGAGACTTCTTCGATCGTGGACTTCACGGTTGGAATGCTGCCCGAAGACAGGGTGAGGTACTTCATGGGCCTGGGGATGCCTCTTCAGATCCTTGGCATGGTGGAGATGGGGATTGACCTGTTCGACTGCGGTATGCCCACCCATATAGCCAGGACCGGTTCAACGATAACATGGAAGGGGAAAGTGAATATAAAGGCGGGCAGGTACAAGAACGATTTTTCACCCCTCGACGATGAGTGCGATTGTTTTGTCTGCAGGAATTATTCCAGGGCTTATATCAGGCACCTTATCAACACCAACGAGATACTGGGACTGAGGCTCAACTCATACCATAACATATACTTCACCATGAGATTCATGGAGAAGATCAGGGAGTCGATAAAAGGCAGCACTTTCGAAAAATTTAGCAAAAACTTCAAAAAGAAGTATAATATAGGTCGTTAAAAACCAGGCATGGAATAAACCGTACCGGTATTTATCCGGTCCGGCCTGTGCCGTGTGAAGGACACATAAACAGGAGGAAGATATGGTATTTGCACAGCAGGCATCGGCTCCACAGGGAGGAGCTGCCGCAATAGGGGCGCTTCTGCCTTTAATTCTGATTTTTTTTGTATTCTATTTCCTTCTCATCATGCCCCAGCAGAAAAAGCAGAAGGCTCATAAGAAGATGCTTGACGATATGAAAGAAGGAGACAAGATTATTACCGTCGGCGGGATAATCGGCACGGTAAGCAAGATCAAGGAGAACGTGGTGACCGTGGAACTCAAGGAAGGTGTCAAGGTTGATTTTGTAAGGAACGCCATTTCCCAGGTGGTTAATCCCGGAAGCGAGAGTAAATGAAGGAGAGGGCAGGCTATTTTGAGGTGATAAACGGGTGTGCCGGAGACATGCTGGCGGGAAGCCTGGTTGATGCGGGACTTCCGCTTGAAGATCTCGTGAAGGAACTTGGCAGGATAGATCTCAGGGCTTACAGGGTAGAGGCTGTGAAGGTCTTGAAGAAGACAGGATACGGCCACAGCCTCGAAGCAACCCGGTTTATGGTCATACCGGATACCGACTGGGATGATTCTACTCCCTACAGCAAGATCATTGCCCTCATTGAAGGAAGCCGCCTTTCGGAGAAATCCAAGGGGCGCGTCTTGAAGGTTTTCGGTATTCTTGCACGGGCGGAGAGCGAGGTTCACCGGGAAGGACTCGATCACCTTCATTTCCACCAGGTTGGCCAGATTGACGCCATAGTCGAGGTTGCAAGCGTGGCCATCGGGCTTGAAATGATGGGAATTGAAAAGGTTTACTGCAGCAGCGTGGGGATATCAAAGCCTGCGCCTGCCACCGTTAACATGCTTAAAGGCGTTCCAGTTATCATGAGGTCTGTCAACGGCGAGATCACGACTCCCACAGGCATTGCCATATTGAAAGGGCTTTGCGAAACGGGAACTCCTACCGGGGACCTTATGATAGAAAAGGCCGGTTACGGTGCGGGCGAGATGGATATGGAACATCCCAACGTGGTAAGGTTTTACTCCTGCCTGCGGGAGATGCGCGGTGAAACCGTAATGGTATTGCAGGCTAACATAGACGACATGAGCCCGGTGATATTCGAATCTCTCTTTGAAAAGCTGCTTTCTGCCGGCGCCCTTGATGTTTCCGTTTACGCAGGAACAGGAAAGAAGAACCGGCCTGTTTTCAACATGCAGGTTTTACTGCCGGAACGGCTTCTGCAGAAGATATCGGGGATTCTATTCAGGGAGACGACAACCATAGGCGTAAGGTACAGGGTGGAATCGAGAATTGTCCTCGACAGGAAAGAGGATAAGGTTGTCAGCCGGTGGGGAGAAGTCAGGGTAAAAAGGGCATACATGGACGGGGAAGTTGTTAATGCCGCCCCCGAATATGAAGACTGCAGGAAGATAGCCTCAACGCATGACATATCCCTGAAGCAGGTTTACGCAGAGATATCAAAACTCATCTGAAACCATGGTCACAGGAACAGTGAAGTTTGAGCTCTTCATACCCGGCAGCGCCATCCTGAAAATCAAGAGGCAATCGTCCTTTACATACAGGACAGGATCCGTGCCAGGTTCAACATCTCCGTTGAAGAGCTTGAATACCATGACAAGTGGCAGGAAGCATCCTGGGGATTGCACGGTGAGCAGTCCGGTCGACGCCCGGAAATGACAATCTCAGATAAGGCAGATATTTAACGAAATCCGGATTTCACGGCCATAAGCGAAAAGAAGATTTTAATATCATAAAGGAAGAATAATGAAAGAGAACCTTTCAGCCCAGTACGATCCCAGGACGGTGGAACGAGAGCTTTACGATTTCTGGGAGAAGGAAGGATATTTCATTGCCGGCAGGAGGCAGGGGGCCGAGCCGTACGTTATTGTCATACCTCCCCCAAACGTAACCGGTTTTCTCCACATGGGCCATGCTCTCAACAATACGATCCTTGATATTATTATAAGGCAGAAGAGGATGGAAGGGTACGACGCGCTCTGGGTTCCGGGAACTGACCACGCAGGCATAGCGACACAGAATGTCGTTGAGAGGATGCTGGCGGAAAAGGGGATCAGGAGGCAGGAGATTGGAAGGGAGAAGTTTGTTGAGGAAGTATGGAAATGGAAGGAGAAACACGGTTCCAGGATAATCTTCCAGCTGAAGTCTCTCGGCGCCTCATGCGACTGGTCCAGGCTCAGGTTCACGATGGATGAATCCCTTTCGAGGGCGGTCAATGAGGCCTTCATTCGCCTTTATAAAAAAAAGCTCATATACAGGGGCGAGAGGATTATAAACTGGTGCCCGAGATGCACCACGGCCCTTTCGGACGAGGAAGTGGAATACCTGGATGAAGACGGCAGCCTTTATTACATAAGGTATCCGCTCATTGAAGGAGGGTTTGTGACGGTTGCGACCACCAGGCCGGAAACGATGCTGGGAGATACGGCCGTTGCTGTCAATCCGTCTGACGAAAGGTATTCCGGCATTACAGGCAAGGAGATCGTCCTGCCTTTTACCGGGCGCAGGATACGGATAGTGGCCGACAGTTTCGTCGAACCATCTTTCGGTACGGGAGCAGTCAAGGTAACGCCCGGCCACGACCCGAACGATTTCGATATGTCAACCAGGCACGGCCTGGATCTCGTAAAGGTGATGGACGAGGAAGGCGTGATGAACGAAAACGCCGGGATTTTCAAGGGAATGGAAAGGTTCGAATGCAGGGAAAAGATCCTTAAGGAACTGAACGAAAAGGGACTTCTGGAAAAAGTTGAACCCCATTCAAACAGGGTGGGACACTGCTATCGCTGCAATACCGTCATAGAGCCATACCTGTCCAAGCAGTGGTTCGTAAGCATGAAGGAGCTTGCAGTACCGGCCATCGGAGCGGCAGAAAGCGGGAAACTCACGTTTTATCCGGAGAGGTGGAAAAAGGTTTATCTCCAATGGCTCTACGGGATAAGGGACTGGTGCATAAGCAGGCAGATCTGGTGGGGACACAGGATACCGGTATGGTATTGCAGGAGCTGTTCGGCAGGGGACGGCGGACAGGAAGGCTCGGGGATATTCGTTTCGGCGGAAAAACCCGCCGTCTGCCCGACATGCGGTTCAAATGACATATTCCAGGATACAGACGTCCTTGACACATGGTTCTCTTCCTGGCTGTGGCCTTTTTCAGTTTTCGGCTGGCCGGACAAGAATATCGAGCTTGAAACCTATTATCCCACCGACACCCTGGCGACGGCTCAGGAGATCATCTTTTTCTGGGTGGCAAGGATGGTAATGGCGGGGTACGAGTTCATGGGAGAAGCCCCTTTTGAAAATATTTTCATACATGGAACGGTCAGGGACAAGACGGGAAAGAAGATGAGCAAGTCTCTCGGGAACGTTATAGACCCTGTCAGGGTAATAGAGGAGTACGGTGCTGATAGTCTCAGGTTCAGCCTCATATCCATGACGGCTCTCGGCCAGGATGTTTTTCTTTCTCCCACGTTTTACATAAAGGGAAGAAATTTTACGAATAAGGTCTGGAACGCATCCAGGTTCATATTTTCGTGCGCAGAGAAGGCCGGAGTTGAAAAAGTGCCGCTGGCAGTTGACAATAATGGCCTGACCTTCGTCGATCTCTGGCTGCTTTCGGAGCTTGACGGGCTTATCTCAAAGGTGAGAGAGTCAATGGATCTCTTCCGTTTCAACGAAGCGCTTAATTACCTGTACGATTTTTATTGGCATTCCTTCTGCGACTGGTATCTCGAAATTTCAAAGGTTTACGGGCAGGGGGAATATTTCAGGGATAAGGTTCTCCCTGTCCTCTTTTACACAAACGTAACGATGATGAAGCTGTTACATCCTTTCATTCCCTTCATAACTGAAAAGATCTGGCAGGTCATGTCGGAATACTGCGATACGGGGGCTAAAAGCGTCTCTGTGAGCAGATGGCCCGCGGGCGGATCCTTTAACGACCCTGAATCCACGGGCAGGATGGAGAATCTCATGGAGATTGTTACCTCCATAAGGGATATCAAAACGAGGTTCGGCATACCCGTTTCAAGGAACCTTGAATGCTATTTTGAAAGACAGCTCGATGAGACCGGGATGTCTGTCATACGGAAGCTTGCAGGCATAGAAAACGTGAAGGTCTTCTCAGAGGGGATCTCAACGGGAAGCAATTTCATAGTGAGAAACCTCATACAGGGTAGGCTCGGGATCTCCCTGGAAGGTATAATAGACTTTACCAGCGAAGTGGAAAAGCTTTGCAGGGAAAAGGGAAAGCTGGAGGCCATACTTCAAAAGATAAGCGGGAAGCTTGAAAACGGTGAGTTCATGGAGAAGGCGCCCGCCCAGGTCATAGAAAAAGA
>JAKPNC010000246.1 GCA_029548585.1 bacterium
CCTTTCAAGCGTTGACGTCCTTCTTGACAGGGTTGCGACCACCATATTCGAGATATTCAGCCTGGACGGCATTGCAATATACCTTTCAGATGAAGGCGGAAGATCCTTCATCCTCAGGAAGAAGAAATCGAGGCGGAATAACATGTCAGGCTTCCCGGTTAGCTACGGACCCGAAGAGACAGGGCTGATATTCGGGAAAAAAGAGATCATGGTAAAGGATGCCTCTGCCACCGTGCCGCTTTTCGGCAAGGAGAGGAACCTCGGCTTCATAGTAATGAATTTTCCTTTGGGCGAAAGGATAGGCGAGGGAGAAATAAAGTTCCTCGAGGCCTTCTCCATACAGGTTGCGATTGGCATGGATAACGCTAACTATTTCGGGGCGGTGAAGGCCTCGTACATAAATGCGATAAGTTCTCTTGTCAATTCACTGGAAGCCAAGGACCCTTATACCAAGGGACATTCGGAACAGGTGGCATACTATGCGGTACTTATAGGCAAGCAGATGAAACTCGACCAGAAGGATCTCGAAATACTCTGCAACGCCGCTTTCCTGCACGACCTCGGGAAGCTTGGAATCAGGGACGAGGTGCTCCTGAAGCCGGGTCCTCTCGACAGGGAGGAAAGGGAACTGATAAGGAAACACCCTGAAATAACGGTCAGGATCCTCGAACCCCTCGGAATGAGAAAGGAAGAGGTCGAAGCATGTTTCTACCACCACGAGAGGATAGACGGAAGCGGTTATCCCAGGGGTATCAGGGACAAGGATATCCCCCTGCTGGCAAAAATACTCTCGGTGGCAGATTCTTACAGCGCCATGATATCGGTCAGGCCTTACAGGAAGAATATGGCGCCTGCAGAAGCTGTCGCTGAACTGGAAAAGTGGTCCGGGAAACAATTTGATGCCGCAGTAGTCAAATCCTTCGTAAATGTCCTGCGGGAAAGCGGGACGGTTGAATGAATATAAGAGTCATATAACTCGTTGAACATCAAAGAGGAGAAAAAGACGATGGTATTTAAATTTCTTAAGTTTTTCTCGAACGACCTGGGAATCGATCTCGGAACGGCGAACACCTGCATTTACGTCAACGGCAAGGGAGTCATCCTTATGGAGCCTTCGATAGTGGCCATAAATACAACCACCAAGGAGGTCGTGGCCACGGGTATAGAGGCAAAAAGGATGCTTGGCAAAACCCCTTCCAATATAATTGCCATGAAACCCATGAAGGACGGTGTCATCGCGGATTTCGAGGCATGCGAATCAATGCTGCGACATTTCATAAAGAAGGTCATCACCCCCAAGCACAGGTTCGTCATGGCTCCCAAGATCATCATTTCGGTACCTTCGGGCATAACCAGCGTTGAGCGCCGCGCAGTAAGGGAGACCGCAATAAAGGCCGGGGCAAGGATGGTAAGGCTTGTGGAGGAACCCATGGCGGCGGCTGTCGGGGTGGGACTTCCCGTTGCAGAGCCATGCGGGAGCTTCATCCTCGACATAGGCGGAGGGACGACAGAGATGGCGGTCATTTCACTGGGAGGCATAGTTCTTCCAAAGAGCCTGAGGGTTGCAGGAAACGAGATGGACGATGCCATTGTCGAGTACCTGAAGAAAAAGTACAACCTGCTCATAGGCGAAAAAACCGCCGAGGATATAAAGATAAAGATAGGATCGGCGTTTCCCCTCGATGAGGAGATGACTCTCGACGTGAACGGAAGAAGCCTGGTGGAAGGACTTCCCAAGATGGTGAGGATACATTCCGAGGAGATAAGGGAGGCCCTGAAGGACACCCTTTCCATGATAGTCAGTTCCGTGCGTGACGTCCTGGAAGACACCCCGCCTGAATTATCGAGCGACCTGATTGAAAACGGCCTTACCGTGGCAGGAGGCGGAGCCCTGCTGAGGGGCATAGACAAGCTCATATCACAGGAGACAAAACTGCCAGTATTCACCGCGCAGGAACCTTTGACTGCCGTTGTCCGGGGAACTGGCAAGATGCTTGAAGAGCTTGAATATTTCAAAGAATTCCCGAGTGACTGACGGATATTTCAAAACCCGGACGGCTTAAACCGTAAATAATCCGGCGTCAAGGTAATAACATGATATGGTTTTTCAGAAGAGAGATAATTTTTCTGCTGGCCGTTTCTTTCTCGCTTTTAATCATGGGAAAGGCCTCCAGGAAAAGCGCCGGCGGAATAAGAAGCGGCAGGCAGGTTGAGAAACGGATAAACTACGATGAACTGGTTGCCGAGAATATGAGGCTGAGAAAAATCCTCGGCTTAAAGGAGAAGGGAAAGTATTCTTCCCGGTTCAGGATAGGTAACGTTGTATCTGTCAGGCCCCACGTATTCCCCGTGGAGATGGTAATCAACAAGGGTTCGGCTGACGGGATAAGGGAAGGAATGGCCGTCTTATCAAAGGATCTTTGCCTGGTGGGAAGGATATCGGGCGTTTCCCAGAAGACCTCAAGGATCATTACCATTTTCAACACGGTTTCAAAGATAAGCGTCATGGTTGACTCAACCGGTGAAGTGGGTATAATGGAAGGCGGGACTATCCCCCACTGCATACTGAAATACATAAGCCGTGAAAGCAAGGTAAAGGTGGGTGATACGATCGTAACTTCAGGATACAGCAAATTCTTCCCCAGGGGCACAAGGGTAGGGGAAGTGGTTAACATTTCGCCCGCGACGGATTCGCTCTTTTTGAACATACATGTCAAGCCGTACACGGGTACGGACGAGGTGGACGAGGTCCTCATAGGTGAATAAAAAGCTCACTATGGTAAAGGTTGTCGAGCAGCTGCTCATAGTAAGCAGCCTTCAGATGTTATTGACCATATACATTAAATCAGCCGTCGTCCCTTCCTTCTTCCTGGTGTGGCTTCTCATTCTCGTGTGGGACGGCAATATTGAGATCGGACTTGTTATGGCTTTTCTGACGGGGCTTATATACGATCTGGTCTCCCATGGAACCCCCGGATCCACGAGCATAAGGTTCCTTGTCCTGGTATATGCGGGCAGTTTTCTCAGGGTGGAAAGGCTCTCGTACATGTTTGTGCTGGGCTTCATCTTCAGCGCCCTTTTCTTCGTCTCCTTTCTGTTCGAGCCGGCAAAGGGATTTTCCTGGGAAGTCTGGCCGATGGTCAAGTACTCGGTTATTTTCGCTCTAATCAACGGCATGATGGTTTATCTCATAGAACTTGTAATAAGAAGGCAAAGATGGAAGTGGAAAAAAGATTACTTGGGAATGTCATAAAGGTATCCATTGGTATCATACTGCTGAGGTGTTTTTACCTGCAGGTGATAAGGGGCGGCTATTACCATATGCTCTCCGAGAATAACTGCATACGGACTGTCGAAACAGGCACTCCCAGGGGCATAATATACGACAGGAACAAGAGGGTCCTCTCAAAGGATACACCTTCACTACAGCTGGTATTTATTCCCTACGACATAGAGTCTGCCGAAAAGGAGGCGAAACTCCTTTCTTCAATCATTGAGGTGGATGTGCCTGCAACGCTGAAAAAGCTGAAAGGCCGTTATTCAAATCCGTTCGAAAGGATCATACTGAAGAAAAAACTGACCAAGGAAGAAGTTTCCCTCGTTGAGGAAAACGCCGACAGGCTCCCGGGCATATTCGTACAGGAAGGCCTTGTCAGGGAGTATATCCTCGGGCAGTCCACCGCCCACGTGCTCGGGTACACCGGGGAGGTTAACGAGGAACAGATTTTGAAATACAAGGAAAAAGGCTACAAGGCCGGGGACGTGATAGGCCAGGATGGGATAGAGAAGCTGTACGATTTTTACCTGAGGGGTATTTCAGGCGGGATACAGGTTGAAGTGGATGCCAGGGGCCATCACCGTAAGGAGCTTGGAAGGAAGCAGTCGTTGCCCGGTAACAACCTTGTTATGACAATTGACCAGACGATACAGGAGATTGCCAACGAGGAGCTCGGAAGCAGGCACGGAAGCGTCGTTGTCATGGACCCGAGAAACGGCCAGATTCTTGCCCTTGTCAGCAAGCCTGCTTTCGATACGGAAAACCTGCATGAATATTTCACCAGGGGAGGTCATCCCTTTCTGAACCGGGCCATAAAAGGGCAGTATTCCCCCGGATCTGTCTTCAAGATTATAACCGCCATATCGGCTCTTGAAACAGCTAATATAGCCGAGTATGACCGTGTGGAATGTACCGGATCCATAACGGTTGCAGACAGGGTATTCAACTGCTGGAAGGAAGACGGCCACGGGTGGGTGGACATAAACCTTGCCCTGCCTTTTTCATGCAACGTCTTTTTTGGGACCATAGGCATGAAGACGGGAGTCACAAAGATGGTAGAGATGGCAAGGATGTTCGAACTGGGCAAGGCCACAGGGATAGATCTTCCCGGGGAAAAACCGGGATCGCTTCCTGACAGGTCAACCACCGATGCCCTTAACCTTTCCATAGGCCAGGGCCCGATCCTTATCACGCCCATACAGCTTGTTTCCCTTATCTCCACGGTGGCAAACGGCGGCAACATCTGGAAGCCCTACCTTGTCAAGGAGATCCTGACGCCTGCCGGCGAGAAGGTAAAGGAGTTCGCACCTTCCATACGTAAAACGGTTTTTGTCAGTTCCGAGACCATGGAGATTGTCCGGAAGGGGCTGGAAAACGTCATGGTCTTCGGTACCGGAGCAGGAAGCAGGGTGGCCGGGGTTGCCATAGCCGGGAAGACGGGCACTGTACAGCGCGCCCACAGGGAACTGGAGCTTGATACCCAGGGATTTTTTGTCTGTTACGCTCCGGCCGATGATCCCAAGATAGCCATGGTTGTTTTCCTCGACAGGGCCTCCGGCCCCATCGCAACGAGGATAGCGTGCAACATAGTCAAAAAGATCCTGGTCCCCGAGGAGGAAGAGCCCGAACCTTCCGAGGCTCCCGAGAAAACAGAGGAAGAGGCCGCAAATGTTGAGATACTTTAAGAGAATGGCTACCGACAGTCCGCTGGTATTGACCACATTCATTATCATCTTCATAGGATTGCTGCTCCTTTTCAGCGCTTCGAGGGGGATGGCCAGCAAGGAGGGAATCTTCTTCAAGCAGCTTCTCTGGGTTCTCTTCGGACTCGGACTCATGTACATGGTTAAAAACATCGATTACAGGGATGTCAAGAAATTTGCTCCCCTGTTGTATATAGCCATCCTGGCATGTCTTGTCCTGGTTCTCATTATAGGCAAAGGCGCCGGGGCCACGAGATGGATAAGGATGGGGGGATTCAACTTCCAGCCGTCTGAATTTGCGAAGCTTGCTGTAATAATAGCCCTTTCGGCCTTTC
>JAKPNC010000108.1 GCA_029548585.1 bacterium
TTTATCACAAGGAGAAAGACGAAAGGGGAATATTGAGGGATACACAGCCGCTGCTTGTGAAAATTGAGCCTGAAATGACCGGCAAGTATATTAAGGACGCCTACCTTGGTTATGATAATTCGGGTTTTCCCGATGTGAACCTTGAACTTGACAACGAGGGAGCCGCACTCTTTGAAAAGGTCACCGGAGAGAACGTAAACAGGCAGCTTGCCATAGTCCTTGACGGGGTTGTCAGGTCGGCGCCTGTAATAAGGGAGAGGATCGGCGGAGGCAGGGCGAATATAACCGGAAAATTTTCCGTTGAAGAAGCCCGCAACCTTGCGATAGTCCTGAGGGCAGGAGCTCTGCCGGCGAAAGTCGACATGATATACAGGGAAGTTGTCGGGCCAACCCTGGGCAGGAGCAATATCACGCAGGGCCTGAGGGCCGCACTCTACGGCGCCATATTCGTTGTTTTATTTATGGCGGTATATTATTCCGTTTTTGGCCTGCTTGCGAATTTCGCCATGGCTATGAACCTCCTCATACTTCTGGGATTCATGGCAACCATAAAGGGGGTGCTGACCCTTCCGGGCATAGCCGGTATTGCGCTTACGTGCGGAATGGCCGTGGACGCCAATGTTCTCATATATGAAAGGATAAGGGAAGAGTTAAGGGCGGGAAAGAGCCCCAGGGCAAGTATCGATGCCGGTTACAAAAGGGCATGGACCGCTATCATAGATTCGAATTTGACCACGATAATTGTCGGTATCATACTCTTTCTTCTTGGAGAGGGGGCAATAAAGGGGTTTGGACTTACTCTTAGCATAGGTATCGTGGCAAACCTTTTTACCGCCGTTTTCGTGACAAAGGCCATAGTCGACCTGGTAATAACAACAAGAAAGATAGAAAAGCTGAGGATATAAATGGATATCATTAAAAAGACTAATATCGATTTTATAGGTAAGAGGAAGGCGGCCTATGTTTTTTCACTGGTAATAATACTGGCAGGCCTGGTATTCTTCTCCATGAGGGGAAGGCAGAACTTCGGGGTGGATTTTGTGGGCGGCGAGATGATGAATATAGAGTTTTCAACCGGGACTGACGTGAGCGAAATAAGGGATATCCTTGGAAACCTCAACATAGGATATTACTCGGTGCAGGAACTGGGCGAGAATGGGAAATCCTTTATCATAAAGAGCGGTTTTGGCACCATTGAGAAGATCCTCGGGGAGTTCGGCTCGAGATACGGAAGTGAAAGCTTTACGATCAAGGGACAGTCGCAGGTTTCCCCTTCAATGAGCACGACTCTCAGGAACAAGGCCCTTTTTGCATTCATTGCCGGCATGATAGGGATCCTGTTATATATCACGATAAGGTTCGAGTTCAGGTTTGCCGTGGGAGCCACCCTCGCCATCTTCCACGATATGCTTTTTGTGCTTGCAATACTTGCCATTACAAGAAAACAGATTGATGCCACCGTGATTGCCGCTTTTCTGACCATTGCAGGTTTTTCTGTCAACGATACCGTCGTGATTTTCGACAGGATAAGGGAGAATATACGGAAACACAGGGGAGACGATTATACTGCCGTTTTCAATAATAGCATCAACGAAACCCTAAGCCGCACTATATTGACCGGTCTATCCACAATCGTTGTCGTTTTATGCCTTTTCTTCCTGGGGGGCGAGACGCTTCATGTCTTCTCCCTTTCCCTTCTGATAGGTTTCATCATCGGCACCTATTCTTCTGTTTTCATAGCCACGTCCATACTGATAGACTGGCATAAAGTGCAGCCGCACAAATTCAACGTATGAAGGTAATAGGCGGAAGTCTCAAGGGCAGGAACCTGCTTTTTCTGAAGAATAAAAACGTAAGGCCGACCAGGGATATGGTCAGGGAGGCCATTTTCGACGTTCTCAGGGGGCGGGTTGAAAACGAAAAAGTCCTGGATCTTTTCGCAGGTACGGGCGCCGTCGGAATAGAGGCCCTGAGCCAGGGAGCA
>JAKPNC010000253.1 GCA_029548585.1 bacterium
TCGAAAGAAGGTAGTTTCTTATGTATTGCTTGTCGAGGCTTTCCCGGGGCTGTCCTTCACTGTATTTTTCCGCTTCCCAGAATCTCGATGAGTCCGGCGTGAGAAGTTCATCGATTATAATCAGCCTGTTGCCGTACATTCCGAATTCAAACTTGGTGTCTGCTATTATTATGCCCTTCTGTCTTGCATATTCCGACGCCTTCGAGTATATCTTCAGGGATATATTTTTCAGAAGGGCTGCTTTTTGAGGTCCAACAATTCCTGAAGCTTCTTCAAAAGTGATGTTCATATCGTGCCTGCCTGCTTCCTCCTTGGTTGCGGGAGTGAAGACGGGATCAGGTATTTTCGATCCTTCCCTTAGATTCTCCGGCAGGGGAACTCCGCAAATCTCCCCTTTTTCCATGTATTCCGCCCAACCGCTGCCTGAAAGGTAGCCTCTTACCACGCATTCCAGGGGGAGCCTTTCAGCCTTTTTGACAATGATTGACCTGTCCCTGAGAAAATCATGTTTTTTCAAGAAGGATGGGAAGCGTTCAAAATCTCTTTCCACGAGGTGGTTTTCTATCGTGTCCCCGAGGTAGTCGAACCAGAAAAGGGACATCTGTGTCAGGATGATGCCTTTTCCTGGAATGGGGGTGGGCAGGATAAAGTCGAATGCCGAGATCCTGTCGGTGGCGACCAGCAGGATATTGCCGTTATCAAGTTCAAATAATTCCCTCACCTTCCCGGAGTATATTTTTTTTGCCTCTATTTCAACTCCGATTACCGGTTCTTCCATTTTTTCTCCGTGTTATGAACCTTCTTCAGTGTAAATTGCATACTGCCTGTCGCTTTCCCAAACCGTTACGCTTTTTACCCGCGCAGGTTTTATTGCAGGCGAATTTTTTATCTTCTTGTGGACGTAGAAGGCAATATTTTCCGAGGTGGGATTAATTTTTCTGAAAAAGGGAAGGTTGTTTATATCCTTATGATCGAGGGATTGCAGCACCTTTTTAAGTTCTGCCTTGAGGACTGTGAAATCGAGCAGAAGTCCCCTGTTGTCGAGATCTCTGCCGTAAACGGCAACCTGGACCTTCCAGTTGTGGCCGTGTACATTTTCACACTTACCCTTGTAATTCCGGAGCTTATGTGCAGCGGAGAAGATATCTTCCACGACTATCTCAAACATCTTTTCTCCTTTAAACGGATTTAAAATGGGATTATTTCAGCGCGGTTTTGGGCAGGGCCCCCTTGAAATGGAGGTAGTCAATCAGGGCATTCCCCAGTGTTTCTGCTATTGCTTCCCTTACCTCTGTATCCCTGAGGTTAAGCTCAATGTTCGGATTGCAGATGAATCCGATTTCTGTAAGTACTGATGTCACCGGAGTAAACTTGAGCACATAGAAGTTTCTTCTCTTGGTTCCCCTGTCAGGGGTCAGGAGCCTCTCAGCCATCCTTTCCTGTACGAAATCAGCAAGGATCCTGCTCTCGTCAAGAACGTCTGTCTGGTTCAATTCTTCAAGTATGCCGAACAGTGGAGTTCCTGGGTTGAGATCCTCTTCAAGACCTTCTATGTTGGAAGGCGCAGGCAGGTTTGATTCCGATGCCTTGCTTCTCGGATAGTAGGTTTCAAAGCCGCTTACGTCATATCTCCTGTCCCTGGAAGAATTGGTATGTATGCTGAAAAAGACTTCCGCTTTTATATCCCGGGACATCTGGACCCTGTCTTCAAGGGTAATAAAAGTATCTGTGTTACGGGTCATGTAAAGGCGTATATGGGGGTATTTCTTGAGTGTCTTCTTGAGATAGTCGGCCATTCTCAAGGCTACATCCAGGTTCACATCCTTCTCCTTGAGGCCGTAATTCCCAATAGCTCCCGCATCCGAGCCGCCGTGCCCGGGGTCTATCAGAACCGCTAATTCCCTGTCCTTGTTATATATGGAATCAGACACCGATGATTCTTTCCTTTCGGACCTGCCGGGGTTTGAAGACGGTTCTACCCCTGAGAAAATGACGGAAAAATCATCAAGGGGGATGAGTATCTCGCCCTCTATCTCTTTTATTGGAGCCACGAGGGTTTTTTCAGTGTCTGCGAATATGAGCTTTTTGTCTCCCACCCTGAACTTGATTTCGCTGTTTGAGAAGATTATGAATATCCTGTCATCAATTTTTCCCCATGAATCTTCCATGTTCATAACTTTGAGGAAGCTCTTGAGGGAAAGGTACGAGGTGTTCTCTATGATATAAGTGGGCAGCTTTTTTACCTTCACTTCATTCTTCAGGTTGAAGGCAAAAGAGGCTGACGAAAGAAGGCATGCTATGGCGATCAGGAATTTGAATTTTCTCATCAATAGTAATTAAATTTTAAAAATAATTTTCATCTGCCTGTATACTATAAAAAGCGGCGGGTACTGCCCCCGCGTCCGTCGCTTAAGCTCCTCAGGAGGGGGAGCTTCCCCCTACCTGAATTCTCCCCCCAGGACGAAAGCGCGGGAAAAT
This sequence comes from bacterium, assembly GCA_029548585.1. Classification (GTDB taxonomy): domain Bacteria; phylum Ratteibacteria; class UBA8468; order B48-G9; family JAFGKM01; genus JALNXB01. Next base: position 2,479 of record JAKPNC010000253.1, read on the forward strand.
GCTTTTCCCGCACCCTTTGCTGTCCGCAGGGGCAGAAGTATAAGAAACTCACTTGCTTTCCTTATTGCTGCGCTTGAAACCTCGTGGAGGCGGCGGGTACTGCCCCCGCGTCCAGAGAGTGTGAAAAGAGAGTATCTACCTGCATAGCCAGGAGTTTTTTCTTTGGGTACAATCCTGCTCCCGGCACAGTATCGCACCCGCATCCTTTTTAATTCTCCCCGTGGAGGATAAGGCTAACCTCTGCAGGAAGGCCCTCTATCCGTCCCATTTCTTCCACCCTGAGAGCGAGAATAGAAGATGGGTGGTTGCATTATTATGCAGCCAGTGTGTTTGCCGTTGTGGCAGTTATGTTTTTGCCAGTTTTTAACGAGCTTCTGACAAACTCGGCAGGCAACTCTAATCCCACCATCACCCTGTCGAAACCTGTTTCGCCCCCTTGTATCTTAAGCCGGTGTAATTTCCCAAATGCCATGCTTACAACTACTATGTAAGCTTTCCATTTGTACCGGTCTTCATAATTATACCCCGGTTACTGCCTGATTTGAAACAGCAGGTCACTCTCTTTTCAATTTACGGCTTATGTCCCGTTTTAGTTCCCTTTCCTTTATAACCCTTCTCTTGTCGAAAAGCTTCTTTCCTTTTGCAACGGCTATGTTAACCTTTGCCAGTCCTTTCTTGTCAAAATATACTGAAACCGGGATAATGGTAAGACCTTTTTCTTCGACTTTCCTGCTTATCCTCTTTATTTCCCTTCTCGAGAGAAGGAGTTTCTTCCTTCGCAGAGGGTCTATCTTTTCAAATGCGGCGGGGTACTGGGGTATGTAGAAGTTGAAAAGAAAAACCTCCCCCTTTTCGATCTTCGCGTATGACTCCTTTATGCTTCCCTTGCCGGTTCTCAGGGATTTGACTTCCGGGCCTTTGAGTACTATGCCGGCTTCAAGTTTTTCTACAAGCTCGTAATTGAAAAATGCCTTCTTGTTTTCTATGTGCATGGTATATTTGGTACTTCCGCCAGTATCAAAAAGATAAAAGGAATAAACTGGAAAAAGAAAGATGCCAGGTTTCCTGTAAAAGCCTTAATATGCTATTATAGTATAGTTCAAGGCACTTTATTGTCAATATTTTTGCATTTTTCATGGGGGGACATCTTATGAATGTAAAAATTTTGGGAGCTGCAGGAAATGTCACAGGATCCAAGTTTCTCGTTGACTCCGGAAGGTCAAGGGTAATGGTAGACTGCGGTATATACCAGGAAAGGGAGTTGAAAGGAAGAAACTGGGACAATTTTCCCGTTGAACCGTCATCCATAGACAGCCTTGTTCTGACCCATGCTCACCTTGATCATTGCGGTTACCTGCCGAGACTGGTGAAGAACGGATTCAAGGGTAAGATATTCTGCACAATGCCGACAACCGAAATAGTGAAGATAACCCTTCTTGATTCAGGTAAGATACAGGAAGAAGATGCCCTGAAGAAACAGAGAAGGCATGAGAGAGAAGGACGAAAGGGTAAACCCGTCACTCCACTCTATACAGCCGAAGACGCCGAAGCTGTCTTTCCCCTTCTCGAAGGATTTGACTACGGTGAAAAAGTTGAGGTTTCAGACGGCGTGTCCGTATCTTTTCACGATGCGGGCCATATCCTTGGAGCCTCTATGATTGAGATGGACATTAAGGAGGGCGGCGGTTCGAAAAAGCTGGTTTTTTCCGGAGACATAGGCAGGTGGGACA
>JAKPNC010000004.1 GCA_029548585.1 bacterium
GAATATGCAATTTATAGTCAGGGTATTGTTGGAAGCAACATCCCCCTCAATAAGTTCGTCAGGGTCAATTACCGCATACAGGGAAATGGTTGCCAATGTGGATGGAACCGTCCATTCAACGGAAACCGTCTTTTCTTCTCCAGGCAGAAGCCTCGAAGAGATAACAACTGTTTCTATAAGAATGCCTCCATCCAGTGGGTCCCCCTCATAGAAAGATACGGTGATATTCTCCTGGGGAGTGTTGCCGATATTCATTGCCGTGACATAGAGTTCCGCAACGCTTCCGCAGAAAGGGTTGACGGGAGTTAATACAAAAGAGTCCGGTTTAAGGGCGACGTCAGTACTTACCGTATGCATGAGAGTCGCAAGGTCTGCCGAGCCCAGCTGGCGTACAGGAATTGTAACTGTCTTGCCTGTAAGGGTCTGCCTTTTCTCATAAGATATATCCACGTCTATTTTGTCATATATTCCCACAAGCGTACCCTCTCCGTAAAATGCGAAGACAGGGGACCTTTCCGTCTGAGCGTCAAAGGTCAGCCTCTGGGGTTTGCCCCATACCGCAAGACCCGGGTCGTAAAAGAGAGCCCACAGGTCAGAACTGAATTCCGAAGGTTCCGGCCATACAACGGCAAGCCGGCCGTTGGGACTGCGGGCTATATCGAAAGAAGCGAGATTGCTTGTATGTTCGTCAGCCGTATATACAGGAGTGCCTCCAGTAGTATTGGGAACTGTATTGTATATCGCGTTGCCTTTAATCCAGAATGCGACAGAGGAAGTGTCGGTCCATGTAAACCGTACATTTTCGTCGGCAAGCTCATCGTATGAAATCCGCCAGGGGGTATCCCACCTCCTGCCGTACTGGTCGTTGTAGCGGAAAATCCGGAATATCTCCCTGTCCGTATCCGTGGCAGTGTTTTCGTCCATGTCTATGCAGACAAATGCTCCGGAGTACCATTGTGAATTTGTATATGCAAAATCGTAACTGATAATCGGTTTTTTTAAGTTGGAATAAGCGTTCAGGTCATCCACCACCTGATCGGGAGCGGACCATATTGTCCCGTTCCATACGCAGGAAAACATCTTGTTGGGATTTGCCGTATTGCCCGTGATATGGCTGGTTTCATTAGATATCCAGAGAACCATCAGGTCGGTCATTGAACCTCTGATTTTTGGACTTCTGTCAAGGTAAGCGTTGTCCGTAAAGGTATAGGGAGTGCTCCATGTTTGGGTCCCCGGGTTATAGAAAGATACGCATATCTCAAGGTTCTGTTTCATCTGATCAAAGGTGGCATCGTCCGCAAGTGCTGCCTTGCCGTTTTCCCATACCACCGCCGCGGTACCATCGGGAAAAACGATAAGGTCGGGGTGGAAATCGGCCGTTCCGTCGTCCGCAACCGTTTGAGGTGTAGACCAAGCCGACCCGTCGTAAGAGGAAAAGACAAGCTTGGTGCGGTTGAAAGCGCCCCGGGCTGGGTCGTCATAAAGCCATGTGGCATAAAGATAAGAACCGGCGGATGAAAGAGACGGTTCAGAATAAGGGAAAACAGCTTCCTGCAAAGTTGTGTACCTTATGGTGGCAGATTTGCCTGTTTCGTCCGTTACGGATTTTGTTTTTCCGGTCATGCCTCCCGTGAAAGATCCGTA
>JAKPNC010000013.1 GCA_029548585.1 bacterium
GGGGAACCTTTCGGCAAGCCATGGCATTACCAGCGCTATTCCAAAACTTCCATAATCCCCGTATGACCAGTCTCCCGCTATTTTCAAATCTTTTATTATTCTGTCCTGCCCGTCCAGACAAGCTCCTATGACAGCCCTGTATTCCCTCTCGGCAAAATGAGGAAACTGATCCTGCAGCATATATATCTCACTGCCCTGAGCCGCAATTCTTGTCACATCCTCTTTTTCAGCCCCTCCCGAAGAAGAATAAACATATTCAGGCAGTGAAGGAGTCCTGAATTCCAGGCCGTAATCTTTAAACCATATTTTGTTGGTATCTTCTGTAAATACGATGGAATGAGTTATTTTGACGAAAGGGGTTCCCGAGTAAAAGTATAGCCATACATCAGCCTTTGCAATCCTTTCCCCTGAAGGAGTTACATACCAGCCTGAACGTTTAATTACAAAACGTCCGGGACCTTCCTTGAGAACCTCGTTTTTGATTTCTGCCGCGGCTCCCGCAACCCTTGCCTCTCTTCCTGAATTATCCACGAGGTATGCCCCTGAACCGGATCCTTCCAACAGGGGGATCTTAAGGTTTCCTGAAAGAAGCCATGCATCTTCAGGCAAAAGCCCGTCCCTTTCAAAGCGGTATATTGCCAACCCCGTGTAAACGGTAAAGCCGCCGTCCTGGCGGTATTCAACCTTCAGGGGGTATGGATAATCACTGCTTTTTACTCCGCGTCCGTACTCGACCTTATACCTTGCGCCCGGAAGTGCGGTAAAGGATGCCAGCGCCCAGCGGATGCTTCCATCCGGCCATGAAGACGCAAGATCAACCTGGGAAGGAACCTGCTTTCCACCGTCCATGATACGTACCTGTGAAAGGTTTTTTATTTCTCCCCGCGGGAAAGGAAGTCCTGAAGTGACGGGCCATGGGTAAACCGAACCGGCAACACCTTTTATATCGATGTCAAAATTGCCCGGCCCGGCATATAAATATCTGGAAAAGATTATAAGAAGGAAAGAAGTTAAAAAAAAGCCACAAGTTCCATTCTTCCTGCAAAATGTTATCCTGGAAACCATGGAAATTATTCCCCTTTGGGCTTTTCCGGGAGAAAACTGCTTGATTTCAAAGGTTGTACGGCATTTGTCTGCTTCAGAGGAAGCCTCTTGTATTCATTATTTCCGGCTTCTTCAACGGGCGGCTGTACCTTTTTAAGGTTCACGTTCTTCGAAAGCTCGTTAACCACCGACGAGAGAGTCCTTGGCTTCGTTTCAACCTCTATGGAGGTTTCTTCCACGGTTTTCTCAGCCTCTTCTTGTTTTGCGGCTTCCTGTTCTGTTTTCTCCGGCTCAGGCGCCGTTTCAGTATCTTTCTCCCGCTGAGAGGATTCAGGTTCTGCCGGACTTCCATCATCTTCCCCTTCCTGCTTTTGGCCGGAAGGAGCACTCTCTGTCTTTAACACGTCTGTACCAATGTCACCGAGGAAGGAAACAGCTTTTTCCAACTGCTCTCTTATCGTCAGCATGTTCAATTCCGGGCTGAAACCCTTCTCAATTGCAGCCGAGCAGTCGTCAACAGTCTTATTCAAAAGTTCAAGAACGCTTCTCATGTCCATTTTTTGTCCTCCTGAACAGCCTGGAATTCATTTTAAAACTTCATCGAGCCATCTCCAGGCAATCTTTTCGAATGCTATAATGAAGTCGTGGTTAGTGTTCGGGCTGAAAAAGATCCTGCTCGCGGGATTCCCCAGGTTCCTGAAAGAAGCATAAACAGCGGTTACGGGTGTTATCCTGTCGCAAAGGCAGGAAAGCACAATAACCGGGCATTTCACCCTTCTGGCAAAATTCATAGTATCGTAATAGCTCAGGTACTTTTGCCTCCTGTCGTCAGGGGAAAACGGCGGGTTGAACATCTCAGGGATCCCGTTTGACTTCTGACTGTTAAGTTTTGCGAAATGATCGTAAAAAGGCCTGTAA
>JAKPNC010000054.1 GCA_029548585.1 bacterium
TCCCAGGGGCAGCCTTATCAGGAAAATCATCGAGGATTTCTGGAAAGAGATCCACCTGAAAAACGGCTATGATCTTGTAACCACTCCACACATAGCGGATATTGCCCTTTGGCATAAGTCGGGCCATACTCAGTTTTACAAGGATAACATGTTTCCCCCTATGAAATTTGATGAAAAGGAGAAGGAGTTCCAGCTTAAACCCATGAACTGCCCTTTCCACATACTGATATATAACAACAGGCTCCGGAGTTACAGGGAACTGCCCATAAGGTGGGCGGAGCTCGGTACGGTTTACAGGTACGAGAAGCAGGGCGTGCTTCACGGTCTTCTCCGGGTCAGGGGCTTTACCCAGGATGATGCCCACATCTTCTGTACTCCGGAACAGGCAGAGGAAGAGATTTCAAAGGTCATTGAGCTGACCTCGTTTTTCCTTGGCAAGTTCGGTTTTACCGATTACAGGGTCTTCCTCTCGACCCGTCCCGAAAAATACGTGGGTTCCCTGGAAAACTGGGAAAAGGCCACCTCGTCTCTTTCCAACGCCCTCAAGGGCAGGAATATAGATTTTGAGATAGATCCCGGAGAAGGAGTCTTCTACGGGCCCAAGATAGATATCAAGATCCGTGACAGCCTTAAAAGGGAATGGCAGTGTACCACCATCCAGGTGGATTTCAACAACCCCGAACGGTTTGATGTCAGGTATACCGACCACGAAGGCAATTTCAGGGTGCCCATATTAATCCACAGGGCCATTTTCGGTTCACTGGAAAGATTTTTCGGCATGCTGATAGAGCAGTACAAGGGGAATTTCCCGCTTTGGCTGGCTCCCGAACAGCTCAGGATCCTTCCCATAGGGGAGAGGCACATGGATTTTGCCATGAGAGTCAGGGAGAGGCTGGCAGGTTGTTTCAGGGTATCGGTCGACGCTAGGAACGAGAAGATAAACAGGAAGATCAGGGACTCTGAAGATATGAAGATCCCTTACATGGCGATAGTCGGAGACAGGGAGGTTGAAAGCGGGGAGGTTTCCGTCAGGCAGCATCAGAAGGGAGTCCTTGGAAGCATGTCCCTGGAACAGGTGGAACGGATGCTGAGAGACGAAATTGGGCAGTGATATGGACAAAGGCAAAAGAATATATTATAATTAATTAACAAAAAGGAGAAAATATCGTTAATATAAGAAGAGGCGGATTCCAGTTCAGGGACACGAGGAGCCCGAAAAACAGGATAAATTTTCAGATACGTGTCCCGAGCGTCAGGCTGATCGGGGATGATGGAACCCAGTACGGCATAGTTGATAAGAAGGAAGCCTTGCAGAAAGCGAGGGAGCAGGACCTTGACCTGGTCGAGATCGTTCCGACTTCGTCTCCTCCGGTTTGCCGCATAATGGATTACAAGAAGTTCCTTTACGATCAGAAGAAGAAGGAAAAAGAGAAGAAAAAGAAGCAGAAAACCATCTCTCAGATAAAGGAAATAAGGTTTACTCCTGAGACCAGCGAGCATGATTACAAGTTCAAAAAACAACACGTGGAAGACTTCCTGAAGGAAGGATTCAGGGTAAAGGTTACGATCTTCTATAAGGGAAGGGAGATACTCCACAAGGAACGGGGCTATCAGATGCTTGAGAGGCTGACCAAGGAACTGGCAAGTATCGGGAAGATAGAGTTGCGGCCCAAACTGGAAGGTCCCAGGCTTACAGTAACTCTCATACCCTTATGAAAGGAAGAACAAATGCCTAAGCTAAAAACAAAAAAATCAATAGCAAAACGGTTCAAGATTACCGGAACGGGAAAGGTTGTTCACTACGGTTCCGGCGGCGCCCACATACTTTCGAAGAAGAGCTCAAAGAGGAAAAGAAGGATAAAGCAGTCTTCCTGCTTGAATAACAAGGGCGATGTAAAAATGGTCAAGAAGCTTCTGCCGTACAAATAAATCCAGGAGATACAAAAATGCCAAGAACGAGTAATTCACCGGCTTCCAGACAGAGAAGAAAGAAAGTCCTTGAAAGAGCAAAAGGATACAGACAGGGGCGTTCCAAGCTTTTCAGGAAAGCTAAAGAGTTTGTCGAAAAAGGGTTGTCATACGCCTACAGGGACAGGAGAAGAAAGAAGAGGGATTTCAGAAAACTCTGGATAGCAAGAATTTCTGCCGCCTGCAAGCTGAACGAGGTTTCTTACAGTTCTTTCATGGACGGTCTGAAGAAAAACGACATAGAGATCAACAGGAAGATGCTTGCAGAACTTGCTTTTAACGAGCCGGAGAGATTTTCCGACCTTGTGGCGCAGGTCAAGGGAAAACAGGGCTTGAATGAGAACATTTAGGAACACGTTTTTTTTCTTCGTTGTCATCTATGTGTTTGCTCTCACGATTTCTTATTCCAAGGGCAAGGAATTCAGCGCCAACTTCTACTTTTTCTCTCTCAGCATTATCGTCTCCCTGCTGATCGTTATAGAGATAATATATGCATTCAACATATCTCTCGATATCAGCAAGTTCAAAAGGGAGAGGGAGAAGATGCAGCTTTCCATGATAGATTCTGGGATGGAGTCAATGCTCCTTTCTGCGCTGACAGACATCATCGAAACCTTCAACGAGGATATAACCCTCGATGAAATCCTCGATACGATCACCGAATCCGTAAGCAATATCTTCAAGAAAGAGACGATAATCCTGCAGCTTCTGGGTGAGAATTTCAAGAAGGCGCTGAAAGGCGGCAAGGACATAATCGTATCGGAAGACATCTTCGACCAGGTTATCAACAAATCGCGCCCCATCCTGGTAAATAATACGGCTTCTTTCGAGCAATACCGGCTCCTCGAGCAGCAGGGGGTAACCTCCTTTATCATAGCTCCCTTCCACCAGAAGAGAAACGTTGTTGGCATAATAGGCGTATTCTCTTTTGACAACAAGCAGTTCAACATCAAGGATCTTGACCTCCTGCGCAAGGTGTCCGCACCAACATCACTTCTTGTGGAGAACGCCGTCCTTTTTGAAAGGACCAAGACCCTGGCAATTACCGACAGCCTTACCCAGCTTTACAACAGGAGGCATTTCGAGCAGAAGCTGAACGCCGTATGTATCAACTCGGAAAAGAAGAAGACCCCGGTATCCCTGTGTATAGCCGATGTTGATTTCTTCAAGTATTACAACGATGTGAACGGTCACCAGGCGGGGGATGCCGTACTGAAGAAGATAGCGGAGGTCCTCAAACAGGGAGTCAAGGGTTCTGACATTGTTGGAAGGTACGGGGGGGAGGAATTCATTATCATTTTCCCGGATACGGAGAAGGCAGACGTTGTAAGGATATGCGAGAATATAAGCAGGAAGATCAAGGCATTTGTTTTTTACAACGAGGAAGCTCAGCCCAATAACAACCTGACGATAAGTTTCGGAGTGGCATCCTTTCCCGAAGACGCACAAACCCCGGAACAACTCATCAAGCAGGCTGATTTCGCCCTCTACCGCGCAAAGGAACTGGGCAAGGACAGGGTTATAGCCTGCTGATATGCTTTTTCAGTTCATCCCACAATTTGTCCGAGGCTGTATCGATTTTCTTCCCGGCCTCTTTTTCAAGGGATTCAATTCTCTCATGGTATTCCCTTTCGAGCACCTTTTTTCCCGCAACGGCTTCGGCGTCTTTTTCAGCCCTGTATTTGTCTGTTGCTTTCTCTGTCATCTCCTGCCTGGTTTTGGCCAGCCGGCTTAGCTTGTCTTCGAGAGAAGCAAGGATCCTTTCTGCCTGCTCTTCCCCCTGTTGCAGGATTTCCCCGGCTTTTTCCTCTGTCTCCCTGATGATCTTTACCTGTTCCTTTAGCATTTGATCTCCTTTTATTTGTCACCCTGCGGTGTCTCTGCTCAGGGGCTGTCTTTGGGATTCTGTATAATTTCACATATGTAGAAATGGATGCAGGTTTGCCTCAATTGTGCAAGCCGCCCCGGCCCAGGAACCTGTCTATTTCGAAAGCGGCTTCCCTTCCCCCGGCTATTGCCCCTGCCACGGTGTCTCCCCCGTTGAGGGCATCTCCGGCGGCAAAGATTCCGGGATTGTCCGTAAGGTGGCAGCCACCCGCCGTAAGGATCTTCCCGTTATCGCATTTAAAGTGTTTTTTGAGGGAAGCGCACAGGTTTTGTCCAACCGCCTCGACGCATACCTTAACCGGGAGCATGTGCTCGGTTCCCGGGATCTCTTCGGGTTTCCTCCTGCCGTAGCCGTCAGGATCTCCGAGCCTTGTATGGATGATGCGGACGTATGAAAGCCGCCCGTTCATGTCCCGTATATATTCCACCGGCTGGCTGAGGATCATGAAGTGTACCCCGGAGTCCTCTGCCGCCCTCGCTTCCGCCGGCCACGCAGGCATTTCCTTCCTTCCCCTTCTGTACAGCAGGTAGGTCTCCCATCCTTCCTCCCTCAGGGCGGTTGCGGCATCCATGGCGAGGTTGCCTCCCCCGACGACAGCCGCGGCAGTTCTTTCCCTTCCTGACAGGAAACCTGCCTTGTTCCGGAAAAAATCAAGCGCCGGTATCACCCCGTCAGGCTTTTCGAGCGGGAGGGAAGCGCTCTCCTCCAGGCCCGTAGCCAGAAGTATCGCGGCAAACCTCTTCCTGAAAAGGTCTTCAGGGGTGAAATCGACAAAAAGCCTTTTCCCGTATTCTACCCGTACCCTGCCGCTCTTTTCAAGCTCCAGCCCCGATATCTCTCTTTCCGTGACCGAAGGCGGCAGCCTGCGGGCAGGAATGATGTTGAGCATGCCTCCGAGTTTTCGGCCTGCCTCGAAAATGACAACCTTATAGCCCATTTCGACAAGAAAGACCGATGCCGCGATGCCGGCGGGACCGCCTCCGACAACTGCCACGGTCTCTTCTTTTCCGGTCCCGGGGATCACTGCCGTCCAGTTGTTTTTGGCGGCAATCTCGGAAACTTTTCTCTGTATGCGGTGCACGGGGACGGGGGCGGATTGCCACGTTCCGGACAGGCAGTTTTTTTCGCAGAGTGTTTCAACGGGGCACACGTAGGAAGTGATCTCGGGCAGGGGGTTCCTTCTGCGGAGCAACCTGTAGGAGAGCCTTGAGTCACCCTTCCGGAAGGCACCTATGAAGCCCCTTATGTCAACTCCGGCCGGGCATCCTGCCCTGCATGCTCCCTCCCAGCATTGCAGGCAGCCGGAGCTTGCCTGTCCGAGGTAATCCTGGCTGTTGCTGCGCCCTTCCCTGTAGACAGGAGCGTATATCTCACCGTCCCTTACCACGCATCCCGCCCTGCCTCCGTCCCTCATGATCTGGGAGCATGAAGAACACGTGATGCACATCTTTTCCGGCTCCAGCCGTTTCTCTCCCAGCAGGGCGTTTGCGAAGCCTGGGTATGCGAGGGCAAGCCTTCCCAGTCCAAAAGAAGTTATCTTACCTTTTTTCTTCAGTTCCGCTCCGACCAGGGGTGCAAAATGGCGGAGCCATGAAAATCCCGTGTTTATAATGAAAAGGGAAGGGAACCTTTCAGATATCCTGCATGTAAGGTCAATGATCCTGGAAATAGTTTCAAGCGGATGTTCCCCGGGAAGATATCCTCCGTCCACGGGATAGTCGTAAGGCCTTTCTACGTGGGGCTGGTAATAAGGATTGCCTACCGCCAGGTTGACCATATTCATGCCGGCATCCCTGAGTTTTTCAACCAGCAGGATGGGCTCTTCCATGTCGGGCTCCAGGCTGCCGTCTTTTTTCATTCCCCACCCGTAAGGGTGCGGGATGCCGTCGTAAATGTTCAGCCTGGACGTTATCTCCGCAGAAGAAAGAGCTTTCCTGACAGCGATGGCGGTTTCAACCAGAAACCTCGTTCGGTTTTCAAAGATTCCCCCGTACCTGCTGTCTTTCCTGGTATAACCGGAAAGAAGCTCGTGGAGGAGGTACCCGTGGCAGCATTTTATGTCCACCGCATCAAAACCGCACTCTTCAGCCATCTGAGCGGCGGCAATATATTTTCCTTTCAATTCGTCTAACTCTGCGTCCGTGATTATTCTTGTATGTTCGTTTTCCTGGTGTTTCAACACGGGAGAATGGTATGATATGATCGGCATGGGAAAGCCCCGGGGTTTGCTGTATCTTCCTGAATGGGTCAGCTGGAGCACGATGTAAGGGTCTTGTTTCGCACCCGAGTGGTTGCGGCCGGATTCTCTTATCGTCTCCGCGAGCTGCCTGAAAGAGGAAAGGGATTTTTCGTTTATCCACAGCTGGCGGGGGTTGGCTCTTCCTTCAGGGACCACGGCCGTGGCTTCAACCCATATCAGCCCGGCCCCTCCACGGGCAAAGCGTATATACCGTCTCACAGTGAGGCTTCCCGGTCTGCCGTCTTCTTCTCCGTCGCATCCTTCCATGGGCTGGATTGACAAGGAATTGGGGATAACCCTGTTGCCGAGCCTGCACGGCCGGCCTAAAATTTCCGCGCTTTCATTGAAATCCCTTTCAAGGGGGATGCTGATTCCCAGCCTTTCAATCTCTTCAAGCAGTTGCCCTAATTCCGTAAACTCGAAGGGCAAAGGAGATTTTAACCGCTGTGCCTGATCCATTTCAGCTCCTTTTCCATTTTTGCTTCCTGTTCCGGGCAATTTTTCTCAAGTGAAGGGAGACCGGTAATTCCCGGGGTTATTTTTGCGGACCTATTAATTTTAACCAATCAGGCGGAGAAAATCAAGCATGGGCGGCTGAAAGAGGCTTATTCTCAAGGTCATTCTTTCCCGGAATGGCTGCCCCGTAGTATAATACTTGTTGTCCGCCGGGGTCGCGGGACGGAATTGAGACAATGGTTTTGCGGAGAAGAAAAAGGAGAAAATGGAAATGAAGGTTGACAGGGTTGTTGTTGGAGAGATAGAGACCAACTGCTACATAGTTACATGCCTGAAAACGGGCAAGAGCCTTGTGATAGACCCGGGCGACGATTATCCAAAGATCCTGCGGGCATCTTCGGGCAGGGAAATATCCCTCGTGCTTAATACCCACGGGCATATAGACCACATAAAAGAGGATGGCAGGTTCGGACTGCCCGTTTATATTCACACCCTCGACAGGGATTGTCTCCGGGATCCGTCCAGGAACCTTTCGGCCCTGCTGGGTTTTGCTTTTACCGTTGATCCTGAAGTGGTCGGGATCGGGGATGGCGACCAGATCAGGCTCGGGGAGTTGACCTTCCTGGTTATCCATACCCCGGGCCACACGTTGGGAAGCGTATCCTTTCTTGCAGGAGGCGTCCTCTTTTCGGGAGATACCCTCTTCTGCGGCGACCGCGGCAGGACCGACCTGCCCGGGGGATCTGAGGAAGAGATCTGCGCATCCATAACCGAGAAGCTTCTTCCGCTGCCCATGTCCACCCTTGTATACCCGGGGCATGGACCCGAAACAAGCATAGGTGCGGAAAGGAAGCTCTGGGACGGGAATTGACCCTGGCCTCCGGAAAGGCCGGGGGCGAAGGGATGTACGATTTTTCAAAGGTGTAACATGGGATACCTGAAGTTTCTTGGAACCGCTGGAGCCCGTTTCGTGATGATACGTCAGCTCAGGGCATCGGGAGGCATCTGGTTTTCGGCCGGAGGGGTCAATTTTCTCGTGGATCCGGGCCCGGGAAGCCTTATCAGGCTCCTCAGGAGCAGGCCCAAACTCGACCCTGCAAACCTGGATTTTATCTTTCTCTCCCACAAGCATCTTGACCATTCATGCGACATCAATCTCATGATAGAGGCCATGACAAACGGTGGATTCGACAAAAGGGGGAGGGTTTTTGCGCCTGAAGACGCCCTTTCCCAGGATCCTGTCATCTTCAAGTACATACACGGGTATCCGGAAAAGATAGAGGCTGTTTCCGCCGGAAGGTCTTACGGGGTTGACGGTGTGGAGCTTCATATTCCCGTCAGGATGCATCATAGCGTTGAGACCTACGGATTCAGGATGAGATGCAAGGGTCTTCCCGAAGTCGCCTACCTTCCAGACACGGCCTTTTTCTGCGGGTTGGCGGAAAGCTATGCGGGAAGCGATATTCTAATAATAAATACGGTCATGTACGAGAGGAAGGCCGGCGTGGGACATCTTTCCCTTCCGGAAGCCGAGGATATCATAAGGTCAGTCCGTCCCGCAAAGGCCATACTGACGCATTTCGGCATGCAGATGCTGAAGAACAGGATATGGGAGAAGGGGGAGGAGATATCTGATAGAACCGGAACCGATGTAGTCATAGCGGGCGACGGCATGAAGGTCGATTTGGAAAGGGGTTAATACCAAATTGATTTCGTGATATGCATAGCTTTGTTGGCTTCGTAGAAAGCTTCGCCAAAAGCCTTGAGCATGCTTCCCCGCTTTCTTCCTTGCGCCGTGCCATATGTCGGACTCAATTTGTTATTTTATAATTTTGGTTGCAAATCAGCATAAGGGCTTGCCTGGAAAGAGCCCATGCGGACAATTCGTTCAGAGGGCCTCAATCTGTTTTTCCAGCATCTCGATCTTGTAGTCAAGGGCTTCCGGCGTCACGAAAAACTCATGGGCTTCGGGATGGTATCCGAAATCCTTGTTCCTTGAGATTATTTCCCTGTCCTTTTTGGAAAGAGAGATTTGTTTTTCGAAAAGAGACCTGAGGTCATTGGCGCTTTTCCCAATCTTCCCGTTTTTCCTGTAAAGTCCCAGAAGCCTGTAGAATGTTATTATGTCAACCGTGCTTTCAACCAGAAGGGCTATGTGGACGGCCATGTCGAGCTCCTTGTTGTACCTCTTATTCTTTCCGCCGGTCCAAAGTTTTCCTTCTTCAAGAATTTCGACGCCTTTATTCCATTCTTCAAGAAGTTTTATGAAAACCTCCGATACGAAAGCCGGGGTGAAAGGAGCCGTCCATGTTTCAAGGTTTTCCCCAACGGCAAGTTGCCCGTTCTTATCCCTGGGAAGGGGGCGCCATGAGGGTATGACTCCTGTTTTGCCCGTTTCCAGGGAAAGAGGGTATGCTGTTGAATAATTGACAGGGGAATTATAGAGAAAAGGTATGCTGAAAGGATAATTTTTCCACGCTTTTGAAAAATGTTTCCATGCCCTTGTAACATAACCGGCGGTTTTTTCATCCCCAAATTCGCCGATGGCAACCTCTTCGACAGCTTTTGAAGCTGAAAGGGTTGGATTGACGGACATCTTTCCGGCAATCCTGCTCATGACGGTGGTGTCTCCGCCGAAGATCCAGCAGCCGAGATATCCATCCAATTCCGCCTTTCTCATCCTGGATATCTTTTCCGCCAGGATGTAAGGAACGGGTATGTAGGGAACGGTAACGAGTTCATGGGTCGTCCCGAGCTGTATCTTTGCCATAATCTTCATCTTTCGCGCTCTGGCCTGGGAAAGAATGTCTTTAAATCTTTTTGAAGGGCCCGTGAAGGCAAAGCTGTATTCGTCAACAGGGATTTTTTTATCCAGGACCTTTATCTCGCCGCCTCTTTCAAAATCGGCCATGAGAATAATGTCATCGGGAAGAAGGCTCACGAGTTTTCTCTGGGGATCGGGCTCTATGATGTACCAGCTCCAGTTCCAGACGATAGTTTCCGCCCGGGGATCGGCGGCCTTTATGCCGGAATTGACAAGGGCCACTATTTCTGCAACAACCCCGGAAGGATCGCGCGCGGCGCACCTTTCACAGCAGAACCGGGCTTTTGCCCGGTTTGTCATGGGAGAATCGGCAAAAAGCTTCTGCCATTTGGGATAATGGGAATAGCAGTGGGTGTGGAATTCGCTGGCGGTTATCATGAAGGCGCCTCCGAGCCCAGGAACTTTTCTGAAGAGGCTGTAGCTGGATTGAAAGAGAAAATCTTTTACACCCCGGGTGCTCGAACAAAGGGCATGGGTTCCGGCAGAAAGGTGTCCCCTGACATTGCCGTTTTCCTTCCAGAAAGGGTCGTTTGAAGGGAATCCCCGGGGTTCGCAGAGATATAAGAAAACCTTCAGCCCGTATTTTCCAGCTTTTTCGACAAGCCTGTTCAGGGCCGGGATCTCTTCTTTTTCTTTTTTACCGAATTCCGGGAAAATATCAGAACTCACAATATCTCTCAGGATGGCATGGACCCATACCGAGTTAAAACCTTCAGCCGCAACCTCCCTGAGATAGCTTTCCGGGTGAGTTTCGGGAGAATCCTCTATCTCCCTGCCGTAAAAATCCGACCAGGGCGACCTGATTATTCTTGGACCATCAAAGGGTTTCATATAACGGCTCCTCATGGCGGCCTTTGAAAATGAGATCTCTTCCCGCGGGTGGCAGCGGTGACAAATAAGTTGCGACCGCCATTCTTTCCTGCCAGAGATGAAAGAGCAGGGGACAGGCATAAGTTATCTAACACCTGTCCCCGCCCGCTTATCATTCTGTTTCATCAAAGGGCCGGGCAACATTTCCGTAATCCTTCCAGGCAGGATATTGCCGGCCATGACCCCTTACTCCTTAAGCACCCGCCTCAGGTTCGCCAGGATCATCTCTTTTGCGGCAAGGCCGTATTCGAGGGAAGCCTGCTTTGCCCCGAGGGTGTACCATTTCTTCTCCGAGAACCTCTTCATGTCGACGCCTTCAGGGCAGAAGGCGAGCATGAGAGACGTTTCCTGGAGGCTTGCATGGTCTATGGGAAATTTCTTCTGCGTTTCGGCGTCCATGAAAGGATGTACTTTTATCCAGCTGAACGGGTCTGACCCCGCTTCGTGCATATTGTAGTAGTCCTTCATCTCTTCCTTTCCCCACCAGCCTTCGCCCCTTTCTTTTTCAAGGTATTCGAAAAGGACTTCCCTTGCGCCCATTCTGAAGGCAAGGTCTGTGGGCATGCCTGCAAGGAAGTTTTCGCTCTGGTGGTGGATGAAGACATGGATATTCCTGAAACCGATCCTGAGCATGCCCCTGAAGAGGTCCCTTGCAAGGAGGTAAAGGGTGTTGCCCGGGACCTGGATAGTCCCGTTTTTTTCAGGAGGTTCGACGGCATAGCTGGCAGCCCCGTAGTGGAAGGAAGGAAAGAGAACCAGGTCCATCTCCCCTTCGATAACCTGCAGGGCCCTTTCAACCAGTATGGTGTCCACCCCCATCACGGAATGCTCCGAGTGGTACTCCAGCACCCCCACGGGAAGTGCGACCGGCGTATTCTTTTCCAGGGCGGACCGGAGCTGGTCGGGAAACATCTTTTCGTATCTCATGGTTATCCCTCAAGTTCTATTATCTCGTTAAGCTTGCTGGAGAGCGTTTCCACCCCGTCCTTTCTGATTATCGTGCCGTTTTCCCATCTCAGCCCGAAATCTTCGCAGTAGAGGAACGTATCCACCTGGAACGTCATGTTTTCTTCGAGGAAATACTCCGAACGGGATTCCATCCAGGGCCTTTCGACTTCCATCATGCCCAGGCCGTGGCAGGGGCCGTAGAGGATGTTCTTGGAAACCCCGATCTTATCCCCGTATTCGTAGAACTTCTTAACGACCTCTTTGGCCTTTATGCCTGCCTTCATCCAGTCCATCGTCTTCAGGTGCATGTCGAGTCCCGCCTGGACGAGCCTTTTCATCGCGGGAGTCATAGGTCCTATTGATACGGGCCTTCCGACGCTCGAGGAGTATCCCGCGACCCTTGCCCCTATGTTGAGCTGTATCAGGTTGCTCCTGCCAAGCTTTGCATAGGCCGGCCTGCCGATGGCGTGGTTGGAGTTTTTTCCGGCGAGAACATACTGGGGGTGACCCTCGTATTCGGCGCCTTCGGCGTAAAGCTCCTTTTCTATCACTCCCACGACCTGGAGTTCCGTCATTTCTGATTTCATCTGGGGCAGGGTCTTCTCGAGAGCAACCTCGGAGATCCTGAAAGCTTCCCTGAGGATATCAAGCTCCACCGGGGTCTTGATGATCCTGAGATCCACAATCAGCTCGTCGCTCTTTATTAATTCCGCATCCGGCGCCGCTTTTTTCAGGCCGTCGTATACGGGGAGGGGAAATATCTGGTATCCGGCCAGCCCGATTTTCCTGACCTTGCCTTTGACCATGTCGCTAAATATTTCGGAAAAGGTGTCTACCTTGATGTCGGGGTATTCGGGTTCGGCGCTTTCCCTGTATTCTATCATCTTGTAAATCTTCTGTATCTTGCTGGTATCCTGCGCGTAGGTCTCGCTTTCCGGGCCTATAAGGAGCGCCGGTTCCCCCGTTTTGGGCACTATAACACCCGCGCATTCAAATATCGGCCAGTAGTTGGAAAGGTACCTTACGTTGGCAAGATCTGCCTCGTTGGAATGGGCGATCAGCAGGTCCAGCCCTTTCTTGTTCACCCCTTCCTGCACGGCTTTCCACCTGTTCTTAAACTCGCTGTCAGGCACCCTGAACATTTTACCCATTATTACCTCCCTGTTGTTTGGGAATGTCTTTCTATAAGATCCCTGTCCCAGAAAAAAACAATCCCTAAATTAAAAGGTTTGCCCTCCAGGAGCATTTCGTAGCCCCGGAGGCACTCCGCACTGAGAAACCTGTGGGTGATGAGGGAATCTATCCTGAGCCTCCGTTTCCTTATTTCCGTGAAAGCGGAATCCCAATCCCCGCTGTCCACCCCGCAGGTAGTCTTTATGGTCATCTCTTTCATCTTGATCCCGTCAATGTCAATGGCATTGTTCCTGTCAAAATACTGGGCCTGGAGAAGCAGGCGGCTCCATCTGCCGGCATATTTTACAGCAATATCGACTGCCGGCGCAACACCTGCCGTATCATAGATCGCGTCTGTTCCTTCCGGGGCAAATTCTTTCATTGCCCTGTCAAAGCCCTTATCACCGGGATTCCACGCCCGGAATCCGAGCTCTTTTGCGAAGGCTATCCTGTCGCTGTTGGTTTCCATGAAGACGGGAAAGGCATTCTTTAAGACCGCCAGCTGGGCGGCGCACAAGCCTATGAAGCCCGCCCCTATAATCAGGATTTTTTCTCCGCCCTTTATTTCCAGGAACCTTATCCCCTTGTATCCCACGGCGGAAGCCATGGTAAAAACTGTTGTTTCCAGTTCGGCTTTATCCGGCAGGAATGAAGATATGAACCTGCAACCCGCCGCATCTTCGACAGAATAACTGCAGTGGGCGCCCCACATGGAAAACAAGTCTTCCTGCCATCCTCCGCCTCCCCCGTAGACTATGTCTCCGGGGTGAAGATCCTTTACCCTGCCCCCGCATTTTTCCACGATACCTATCCTGTGGTAGCCCGGAACGCAGGGGAACCTTGTGCCGGCGTGTTTTCCCTTGAGAATCCACCTTTCCGTTCCCGGGGAAACGGCCGTTACCAGGGTTCTGACTGAAATGTCATGCGGCCCCATGTCTTTCAGTGTCAATTCTCTCATCTCGAACTTGTTGGCTTCAGTGAATACTACCGCTTCCATCTTTTCCATCCCGTTTTCCTTTCAAAAAAACCTTTGCAAGACCCCGGCTTGCACGGCTTCACTCCATTTCGAAGACTATCTTGAAAGCCTCCCTGTTTTTAATCATCTCAAAACCTTTTGTTATTTCGCTGAAAGGCATCCTGTGGGAATAGAAGCTCCCGGGATCCACAATCCCGAGTTTTACCAGGTCGAACAGGTACCGGTGAGTGCGAACTTCGCCCGTTCTCGCATTCATTATGAATCTTTTGTCTACCGATTGCAGTTTTTCGGGATTGTCGTACGTGGCATAGGGAGCGATCTTCCCGTTTTCCCCGAGGATCCTGCTTGCCCTTATGAAAAGGTCTGCGTTTCCAGCCGTGTCTATTATGTATTCGATACCTTTGCCGCCGGTTATTTCCGCGACCTTTTTCTCCAGGGCTTCCTTTTCCGTGTTTACCGTGAAGTTCGCTCCAAACTTTTTCATGGAATCGAGGGGTTCATCCCTCCTGCCTGCTGCAATAAGCGGAAAGGCCCCGTATATTTTTGAAAAGAAAGACATTGACATCGCCACCGAGCCCGTACCGAGAAGAAGCACGCTGCTGTTGACGGAAAGATTCATGTCTGCAACATAACCTGCAGTTTCTTTTAAAGTGATAACCATTGTTGCGTCCGCAGGCGTTATTGTTACGTCTTCCGGTATTTTCATCTGGAACTGAGCGTATCCTGGCTCAGTGCCGGGATTGTCTTCCAGAAGGGCTTTCACGTCTGTCACAAGACCGTATTCGGCAAAACCTCCCAGCATGGAGGAGTAAGGACCCAGTTTGCTTCCGGAGTAAACAGCCGTGGGTCTCAGGAAGATGTCTCCTTCCCTGATATACCTGGCCTTTTTTCCTCTT
Source organism: bacterium (assembly GCA_029548585.1). GTDB lineage: Bacteria > Ratteibacteria > UBA8468 > B48-G9 > JAFGKM01 > JALNXB01. The sequence continues at coordinate 14,239 of JAKPNC010000054.1, forward strand.
TTTAAAACGGTGCCCACGCTTTCATGTCCGACAATGCCCGGGTATGTTACCTTCCAGGGGATAGTTGATTTAATCACCTTCTTGTCGGTTCCCGTGCACGTGGCGCAGGCGAGTATCTTGCACAGGCACTGGTAAGGCCCCGTTTCCGGAACGGGCACATCAACCAGTTTTATATCTCCTTTACCTTCGGTAACCGCTGCTTTCATAAAAACCCCTCTTTTTTTGATCCCGGGCCGTCCGGGTTCTTTTTTCACTCGAAAACAACCATACCGTATCCCCTGACTTCCGGCAGGGTAACCCATGTATAAATCCCGTCGTCCGTGAAATCGATGCATTTTCCGGAAGGAGCCAGGTATGCTTTTTTTATTCTCCTGCCGTCTTTGCGAAGCCCCAGCTTTACGCCTGTAAGGCATACCGGCTCTTCTATGATCTGCGTTCTCTCCCCGCGTTTTTCCGGGATATAGGAAAGAAGATGGATGACATGGAATTTCCCTTTTTCCGCCAGGGTAACCTGAGCGAAGGACGGAAGGTTTTCTGCCTTTATCACAGGCGTGGGCAGGGCCATTTTTATGCAGTTGCCCAAAAGCTGCCTGTAAGCTGTAACCGCGTGGTTATAGTAACTGAGAAAGATCGGAAAAGTGAAATGGAATATGTTGCCGCACCTGGCAAGCGCCGGCCTCCCCGTATCTTTTTCCGGGGGCGTGTACCTGTGCCAGTGGCGCATGTCCCACGAATCAACATTGAAATACGGCCGGAAGAGCCTGCAAAGAACCTCAGCTCCCTTTTCAGCCTTTACCGAAATTCCTTTATCGTAAATGGTGGTCAGCATATCGGGAAGTCCCGCGGAGACTTCTTTTTCAGCCTTGAAGAAAGCGGGGTCGTATTCTTCTTCCCCCAGATAAGAAAGCCTGTATTCCTCAAGTGCGAAATTTTTTCTTCCGGCATCAAGGCCTCCGGACCCTGCGCTTATAATGTAACCGCCTTTCCCGATATGTTCTTTCAGCTCCTTTTTCAAATTTTCATCTATCAGAACGTCTTCAGGTATGAAAATGATTTTATATTTTTCTAATAACCCTTTCTCTCCGTCGATGACATCAAACTGGCATTTCAGTTCCATGAGCATCCTTGCCGCTCCGGGTATGGACCTGCGCGCCCCGGGAGACAGAAGGGAAGGGAATCGTGAGGCTTCAGGATGCAAAACTGCCATTTCGGATACGGGAAGAGATTCGTAGGTCCATGGTTCCAGTTCCTCTATCCTGGAATAGACCCTGCCGATAAGGTTATATACCTCGGGTTCCAGTTGGCCTCTCGGGTGCATATGGTCGCCGACAGAGCATGTGCCCCCGTTGGCCATGGAATTGTAGCAGTCAAAAAGAAGGGATTCTTCAGGTCTTATACCCCCGAAATCTCCCCATGATTTGTGGAACCTTCCCGTCATTTTGAAAAAAGGCTTGCCGAGAGTGCGGGCATACCTGCCCGTCCAGGGGAAATAATCATAACCCCATGCGGGCGGCAGAACCTCTATCTCCACGTGTGTGGGCTGGTTGGAGTAAGGCAGGCCGTTGAAACACAGGTATATGTCCTGCTTCTTCTCTCTTGCCAGGGTTGTCACTTCTTCCTGGAATTTCAGGGTTTGCATGAAGGTGTATTCTTTTGCCTGTTTTTCGTCGGCGGCATCCATACCGAGCTGTTTCATCCCGTCGAGGCATTCTATGCCGTAACAGGGATTCTGTGAAAAACAGTCGAGAAAGAGGCCGTCCACGGGATATCTTTCCATCACTTCCCTTATCATTGAGAGAAGATGCTTCCTGTATCCCGTGCCGAGGCACATCCTCCTGAAGAAGGAACCTCCGGCTTTGACGTCATAAATCGTGCCTTCCCTGTTCATCTGGCACCATTCCCGGTGAAGAAGGGCGTGTTCGTGATCCAGGCCGGCGTTTATATAAGCGGCCACCCTTATGCCTTTAGAGTGGCACGCTTTTACCATGTCTCCGAGCATGTCTTTTGCCTTCAGCCCCGGGTGGACAATGCCCACCTTTGTGGGGTAGTAGGCAAACCCCAGGTTGCACCTGGCAAAGACGGTAATGTAATCCACGTGGGCCTTCTTGAGGGTAAGGGCGAAATCATCCGGAGAAAAATCGGCGCCAACGTCATAAACCTCAGGCATTGTGTGGAAATCGAGGTGTACCGCTCTTCTGGGGAAATCAGACATATGGAAATCTCCTGTTTACATGACCGTCTCTATAGCGGATTTTGTTGTTTAAGGGAACCCTGCATATTGTATTACAAGGCGGGCAAAACTTCAAATAAAAAGGGGGCAGGCTACTTGCAATGAAGAAGAAGCCTGTCCCCTTGTCTTACATTTTGTTCCAGGTCAGAAGTTTAAGCGTTCTGTCCTGTTTTTGTATCCACCAGAACCTCCAGTTGGCGGCGTCTGTATGCGTGCTGGTAACCTGGATAAACCTGTCCTCGTTTGCAGATTCCACATGCCCGTCTGCAAACATCAGGTTAACCATGCCGTTATGCCGGAAATGCACCGTTCCGCCTGCAGACGGAACGGTTGCTGTCCCTTGACCCGCCCCGTTGCATTGTTTCAGGTAATAAGAAGCATACGTGCCACCGGGGTAGTAACCTGAACCTGCCACAGGTACGGTGAGAGAATCGGCAAAAATCCAGAAGTCCTCCGGATACTCTATCATTGTAAGCTTGGCCCATGCAGCAGAGCCGTTGTAGGCATTAGTGCTGATATTT
>JAKPNC010000120.1 GCA_029548585.1 bacterium
TCAGAGTTTTCTCCTGCCGCACAGTAAACTTCCGAGGGTTTATCCGGGGTTTTAAACTCCAGTCCATAGTCTTTGAACCATATCTTGTTTGTATCCTCTGTAAATATAAGCGAATGTGTTATCCTGAAATAAGGCGTCCCTGCAGAAAAATAAAACCATACATCCGCTTTTGCCAGTTTCTCTCCTGTATCTGTCACGTACCATCCAGAACGTTTCACCACGACCCTTCCCGGGCCTTCCTTGATGAACCTATTTTCTATCTCCGCAGCCTTCCCCGCTATCCTTGCCATCCTGCCTGAATTGTCAAGAAGATATGCGCCTGCGCCTGAACCTTGGAGTATCTGTATTCTCCGGTTGTCCGACACAAGCCAACCGTTCTCCGGGAGGAGCTTGCCGCTGTCAAACTGGTAAACCGCTGCTCCCGTATCTATGGTAAAACCTCCGTCAGCCTGGCGAGTTATTTTCAGCGGATTGGGATATGCTCCTCTTTTCACCCCTTCGCCATACTCAACATTATATTTGCCCTGTGGAGATGCAGTGAAGCCAGTAAGAACCCATCGTATGCTACCGTCGCGCCACGTGGCAGCCACATCTACCTGGGAAGGGACTTCCCTGCCTCTGCTCATTATACGGATAGATGAAGGCTCTTTAAGCTCCCCTTCAGCAAAAGGCATGCTGGCTACCATGGGCCAGGGAGAATCAAGACCGGATACATCGTTAATTTTCAGGTTGAATTCTTTTGCCTGCAATGAATAGCCCGTTAAAAAGAAAACTATTGGGAATATTAATCCACATGCCCTTTTCATTTTCTTCTCTCCTTTTCAAATGCTTCTCTTCAGAATCTCAAAACGGAACCTGACAAATACATCTCAGGTTAACAAAACACGTAATACCTATTTTGCTTCAACAGGCTCTTTTGAAAAAGCCGATTCGCCCTTCAGGTTTCCGTCAAACTGGAAGAATGCCCTTGTGTTCTTGTCTGAACCGTAATTTACAGAGGGCCGGAAATCATTCTCATACCTGACTGTGTCAGATATCCTCAGCATGTCCATTATGCCGTCGAAAGACCCTATGGAAATATCTTCACCTTCCCATGAAAGCTTGAATTCCGGACTGCCAGACAGCTTTTTGACCTGTGTATATCCGGGAGCAGGCAGAAGCCTCTTTCCGTTCAGGAAAATTGCAGGTTTGCCTTCCATTTTTTTACCTTCTTTGACTTCCCATGTAAAAGCAACATGCATCCATCTTTTTTTCAAGAACAAACATCTCCCCTGGAAACCAGGGTTGGGATAAACCGGCTTTGTTGAGAGAAACTCAAGCCTCAGGTTGCTGTCAAAATCCCTCAAACCTGTTCTTACTTCACACCAATGACGAAGATGCAGATGTGACGATTTCAAAAAAGTCTGGTTGATGACTTGTGTCATTTCCATGGGAGTTTCATGGGTGGAGCGGTCCGGGCTGAACCAGAATTCAACAGTGCCTTTCATGCCGGGAAAGTATGCGTATTCTCCGTCGGAAAGCTTTTCTCCTCTTGAAAATTTAATCATTTGTCCGTTTGAAAGGTGCAATGCTTTCCCTGATATTCCCTGTACAAACTCCATGGGAAGTGCGGGTTTCCCGGGTGATTCCACATCTTCTCTTTCAGCTTTCCAGCCGCCGGATAAGTCTGGCAAAAGATCTTTATTCCCATAAGCAACCACAGGCTCTATATTCAAAAGTTTTATGAAAACAGGAGGGCATGTTCCGTGGAATGAAGAAACGTAAAACTGTACTGTCCACACCCCGGCTTTTCCTTCAACAGGTATATTTAGCCGTCCTATATTTTTATTTGAAAAATCCAGGACAACGGTCCCGTCCGGGGATATCAGTCTCGCAGATCGCCCCATGAATATCTCAAGCCGGTCGAGTCCCTCCGGAACACGGAAAAACGCAGGCATACCTTCGCCTGAGCGTCCATAGGAACCCGATCCCATGTGTTCGCCGTTGCTTGAAGACCAGAAGCCTTCCGGACAAAAAAGCGCCGCCTTCTCAGAATTGGAGTCAAGGAGTGTAAATGTTGAATCCTTTTCGAAAGAAAGAAGATAATATCCGTTTTCAATATTAGGTGGAATGGTAACCATTGCGTTGTAATGCTGGTTGAAATCTGGATATGCGTCAGGATTGTCAAAAAACCATTTGCCCCGTTCCATCCTTTTTTCAAATTTAGTTTCTATGCCGTCAACAGGTTTTCCTGTTTTTCCGTTAAAATAGGGCATGATTTCAGGTAAAACAGGATTCATCCCGGGTCTTGTCAGCAAGAAAAGGTGGAGTTTTGTCTCCCGGCCTTTTACGTGTTTGAAAAGTATCCCGCCTGGAGTAACTCTCATTATTTTCGTAAGAAGCGGCGTCGTTTTTCCGCTCCATCCTTTTTCCGAAAGAAGCTTCAGAGCCGTCGGCATTCCGATAAAGGGGTTATGGTATTCATGATGGCCGATAAAGAATGTGCTGCGTGGTCCGGGAAAAGCGCCCTGCACATAGAGATTGGGCCATTCGAGATAATTGGCAGACTTTGACTTGAGATCTTCGGCAAGAGGTCGCATCTGGCTGTAATACAGTCCGTCTCGAACTGCCTGCTCAACCACAGTCCTGTAACGTTCATCCCCGGTCATCCAGTATGCAACCGAATAGGTGAATCCATCGTAATTCTTGTATGAAACCATTGTGCCTCTACGGTCAAATCGGTACAAATGGTCAACAAGTTTCAGAAACGCCTCTTTTGCAAGTTCGTCTCCGGTTTCAAGGTAATATTCCAGGACATTGTGGCTTGTTCGTGTATCTTTGTACATTGAGCCGTAACCTCCGGCAAATAAGCGAAAACCGTTCTGGATTTCAAGGTCAATCATCTCATCTATAACCTGTTTGAGAGCATTTCCGGCATCTTCGTTCCAATCC
>JAKPNC010000075.1 GCA_029548585.1 bacterium
CGTGTATGGGATCACCGGTGCTTACCGAGTTTATCCAGAAAAGCGCCGAATCCGGACCAGTCTTTACGGTCATCCCTATATCCGTGACATTCACGACCTGCCTGCTTTCTGTCCAATTTCCGCTGTTGTTCTGCGCAAGCAACAGAAACACGCCTCTTTCGCTGCCTATCAACGGCTTAAGGTCCAGGGCACTGCGTACCTTTTTATTGAGGCCGCCCTTGACCTTATATTCCTTGTTCGACAGCATCGAAGAAAGATCCATGGGATATTCGGACCACGGGCTCCTCATGCCGATCGGTATGTTGTTTTCGAAGAGCTTCCATACGAGTATCTGCACGGTATCTATGTTCACCGTCTCTATGGGGATCCTCATGCTCCCGGCGGGGGAGAGGATCCTTCCAGGTGCCGTGAAGCGTATCTCAGGTTCTTTCTCTGGAAAGAGGAACGTCCTCTGCCACTCGGCTCCGAGAGGCTTGCCTCCCAGCGCCGGAAAACCCTTCCTTACAGTCAGCTTTACTCTGTCCTGGGGCTCGAAAGCGCCCACGATCGCGAATCCCCTGTCCCTTGGTTCGATGGTGTAACTGCTTTTTGGGGTCAGTTCGATAAACGCCCCTGCTTTGGAAAAATCAACGGGGGCCGTAGTCTCAACGTATATTTCTCCGTTGTCTATACGTGAAAAGGCATTCGAGTCCCTGATCTCCATATTCCTTGCAATATCAAGGCTGACGGAAACACCCTTTGCCAGACCCAGGTTCCCCGTCGCCGCAGGCATTCCCGCAGATATAGAGAGTTTCATGTTTTTGGGGCCGCCGGAGGTCAGTACGTTCATCCTCACTTTTTTTGACGGAGGTCCCTGAGCTATCTGAAACTCCACAGGCTTTCCGGACGTATCTTTCACATCGGCGTAGCCCCGGAGCCTCGCAGGTGAGACCGGAAGTGAAAATTCCAGTTCATAACTGACTGTTTCGCGTTCTGTATCAAAATCTGTCTGTTTAGCGCCGATAAATACGGGCGGGGCCGTGTTGAAAAGGAAAGACTGCTTTCCGGAGAGCGGAAGGCCCTCTCTGTCCCTAAGGTCGGACCTGGCGGTCGCCGTGTACAGGGTCGCTTTTTCCAGCATGCCGGCACTGGGGTAGTAGACAAAGGTCCTGGCATCCACCCATTTACCTGTACCCCGTATCGCCGGGGTGAATTTAAACGGCAGATCCTCGAAAGGAAGTGGTTTTCCGATGCTGCTTTCAGGCGCAGCCTCACGGTTGAAGACCGCTTTGATCTCTGCCCTTCCCTTAACCTCTCCCTGGGGGGCAAAATCTTTTATCAGGAACTCCTTTTCATTGACCCCGGGAGCGGGGAGCACTCCGAAAGATAATAAGATCAGAACGATGACCGAGAGTATCCCAAGGAGGTTCCTCTTTGATGTTTTCCAAAGCATGCCCATCACCCCGTTGTATGTTGTATGAAGAGATAATATGATCTGTATCTTTACCGATAATAACCGAGAAAACAATAACTCAGACAGGCTATTTTACCTATTGAACATAATGATATTACCTTACAGAATAATATCGAAAGGAGTTGATCGAATGAAAAAGATACCGGCCATTGCGGTGATCATATGTCTCCTTCTTGCCGTGCCGGCTTTTGCGGAGGTCTGCCCCGCCACGCCCCCGGAAGAAGGGCAGTCGGCGAAAAAGGAGCTGCGCCTTGAATTCAGAAACGACTCCGGTGCCGAGATAACGAGCATCTTCATATCCCAGACCGGAAGAGATGCCTGGTCCGAAGATCTTCTGAAAGATATCCCTTTGAAAAACGGGGAGAAGAGGGATCTTTACATCGGCAGGGATAACATCCTAGGTCTTGCGGACATCAAGGTGATATACTCCTCGGGCAAAGAGAGG
>JAKPNC010000077.1 GCA_029548585.1 bacterium
ATTACATGCCGGCAAAGGTTGAAAGAAAGAGAGCCTGAACCAAGCCTTTATGCATGGCATGAATCCGCCGGCAGGGAGTTGGAAGAATGGCAGTAACAGGGAGGAGATGAAAATTTTTACGCGATAGGCTGCAAAATCAAAGGTTCCCTTTCCCCCGGGATGAGGCGGGAGTGAAGAGACCTGCTTCCTGTTACTCATCACCCTCCCCCCGGGAGGGGAGATCGCCCCGGGGAGGATAAAGGCAGGCAAGGGATAGATTCACGGGAAAGGAAGAAAAAAGAAGACAAAAACATGTCAAAGCTTGGCATAACGAAGAAGCCGACAGGAGAATAACATGAAAGCCCTTGTAAAGAAGAAAGCCGAACGGGGCCTATGGCTTGAGGATGTTCCGGAACCTGAAGTCGGAATAAACGATGTGCTTATCAGGATAAAGAAGACAGCCATATGCGGAACCGACATCCACATCTTCAACTGGGACATGTGGTCGATGAAGAACATTGCCATTCCCACCATCATAGGCCACGAATTCGCCGGAGTGGTGGAACGGGTCGGAAGCAACGTCACAGACTTCAAGCCGGGAGACACGGTAAGCGGGGAAGGGCACCTGGTTTGCGGAAGATGCCGCAACTGCCTGGCAGGCAGGCGGCACCTGTGCAAAGACACTTCCGGGGTCGGCATCAACCGGGCCGGGGCATTCGCGGAATACCTGTCCATCCCGGTAACCAACACATGGTACGCCGGAAGCGGGATACCCCTGGAGATACTGGCTATCTTCGATCCCTTCGGCAATGCCACCCACAGCACGCTCTCCTTTGACATCCTCGGCGAAGACGTGCTGATAACGGGTGCAGGACCGATAGGTATCATGTCGGCCGCCATTGCCAGGCATGCCGGGGCAAGGAACATCGTAATTACAGACGTGAACCCTTACCGCCTCCAGCTGGCCCGTAAAATGGGAGCCACGGTAGCGGTGGACACCCGGAGAGACCCCCTGCCGGACATACAGAAAAAACTTAAGATGAAAGAGGGTTTTGACGTTGGGCTGGAGATGTCGGGAAAAGCCCCGGCTTTTCGGGACATGATTTCCAACATGTGCCACGGAGGCAAGATTGCCCTGCTTGGAATCCTTGAGCCGGACACGCTGATAGACTGGACAACCGTCATATTCAACGGCCTGACTCTCAAGGGAATATACGGCAGGGAGATGTACGAAACCTGGTACAAAATGACGGCAATGCTCCAGACCGGGCTTGATATCTCCCCGGTCATAACCCACCATTTCCATTACACGGAATACCTGGAAGCTTTTGAGATAATGAATTCCGGCAATTCCGGAAAAGTCATTCTCGACTGGTCATAGGAGAAAAGGAAGGGAAAGATGTTCGGAAAAATGAAGAAGCATATTGAAGGAGAACTAAGCGCCATAAGGGAAAGCGGTTTTTTTAAGTCCGAAAGGGTGCTTGAAGGCCCCCAGGGGGTTAAAATAACGGTAAAGGGCAGGGAAGTCCTTAACATGTGCGCCAACAATTACCTGGGACTTTCTTCGCATCCCTCCATTGTCAAAGCCGCCCACGAAGGATTGGACAGGTGGGGATACGGCCTTTCTTCTGTAAGGTTCATCTGCGGAACTCAGGAGCTTCACAAAGAGCTTGAAGCAAAACTTTCAGGATTCCTGGGAACGGAAGATACCATACTCTATTCCTCCTGTTTTGACGCCAATGGCGGGCTTTTTGAAACGCTTCTTTCCCAGGAGGACGCGGTTATAAGCGACGAGCTTAACCATGCCAGCATCATCGACGGCATAAGGCTTTGCAAGGCACAGCGTTTCAGGTTTAAAAACTCCGACATGAATGACCTGGAGTCAAAGCTGAAAGAAGCAGGAGAAGCGAGATTCCGGCTTATAGCCACCGACGGCGTCTTTTCCATGGACGGAAGCATTGCGCAACTCAAAGAGATCTGCGATCTTGCAGAAAAATACGACGCCCTTGTGATGCTTGACGATTCCCACGGGGTGGGGGTGCTGGGCCCAACAGGAAGGGGTTCGCATGAATACAGGGATGTGATAAAGAGAGTGGATATTATCACGGGTACCCTGGGCAAGGCTCTCGGGGGCGCCAGCGGCGGATACACGAGCGGCAGAAAAGAGATTATCGGGATGCTGCGCCAGCGCTCCAGGCCCTACCTTTTTTCAAATACGGTCGCACCCGTTATCTGCGCGGCTTCTCTCACGGCCCTCGGGATTATTTCATCTTCATCGGAACTCAGGGACAGGCTTGCGGAGAACACCCGTTATTTCAGGCAGGGAATGTTGAAACTTGGATTTGACATAAGGCAGGGCGACCACCCCATCGTGCCGGTAATGCTTGGAGAGGCGATCCTGGCCCAGAAGATGGCTGAGATCCTTCTTAAAGAAGGCGTTTATGCCATAGGATTCTTCTTCCCCGTCGTTCCGCACGGCAAGGCAAGGATAAGGGTCCAGGTTTCGGCCGCACATACAAGGCAGGACCTCGATTTTGCAATGGCCGTTTTTGGGCAGGCAAAGTCAGAGCTCGGGATATAAGGTAAAAGAGCCATAAACGGTTTATCGGACCGGCGCGCAAATATGAGACTCTTCAATTATTCTGCATTGTATTTTCTTGAACCGTAGCCGTTCAGCTTCCGCATACATATAAACGAACCTGTAAAGTCCGGTTGCGCTTTGCAGAATATAAAAGTATAACGTTTTTCTTATGGGCAAATTATGAGTCTTATCCCCGCCCGGCCAGCAGTCGGTCAGGCTTTTCTTCTTTTTCACTTTTGTGGTATCATAAGGAGTTATGCTTAAACAAATCAGGAATTTCTCCATCATTGCCCATGTCGACCACGGAAAATCGACCCTCGCCGACAGGCTTCTAACGTTCACGGGAACCATAGAGAACAGGAAGATGCGGGAACAGGTTCTTGATACCATGGACCTGGAGAGAGAAAGGGGCATCACTATAAAAGCCCAGGCCATCAGGATGGAATACGGGGGTTACATCTTCAACCTCATAGACACGCCCGGCCACGTCGATTTTGCTTACGAGGTCTCGAGGTCGCTTGCGGCCTGCGAGGGAGCCCTTCTTCTCATAGATGCAACACAGGGAATAGAAGCCCAGACCCTTGCCAACGCCTATCTCGCCGTAGAAAACAACCTGGTCATCATCCCGATTATAAACAAGATCGACCTCCCTGCGGCAGATCCTGAAATGGTAAAGGAAGAACTCGAAAAAGCTTTCGGCATTCCACGACAGGACGTCATCCTTGCCTCGGCCAAGACAGGCCAGGGCATAGAGGAAATACTGGAAGCCATAGAGAAAAGGATTCCACCCCCGGCCACTGAAGAAGAAGCATGTCTCCAGGCCCTGATTTTCGATTCCCACTACGATTCTTTCCGCGGGGTGATCGCCAGGGTCAGGGTTTTTGCCGGGCAGGTGAAAAAGGGAATGCATATCAGGATGATGAGCTCGGGCAGGAATTTCGAGGTGCAGGAAGCGGGATTCCTCAGGCTGGGCATGTTTCCCTCAGAAAGCATTTCTGCGGGGGAAGTGGGGTACGTTATTGCAGGCATAAAGGATGTCCGGGACTGCAGGGTGGGAGATACCATGACCGACTCCGCAAGGCCGGCAAAAGATCCTCTTCCCGGTTACAGGCAGATGAAGCCCATGGTGTTCTGCGGTTTTTATCCCATAGACGGGCAGGACTTCGATATGCTCAAGGACGCCATGGGAAAGCTCCAGCTCAACGACGCTTCTTTTTACTTCGAACAGGAAACCTCTTCGGCTCTCGGTTTCGGCTTCAGGTGCGGTTTCCTTGGACTGCTCCACCTGGAGATCGTACAGGAAAGGCTCGAGAGAGAATTCAACCTGAACATCATAGCCACAGCCCCGAGCGTGGTTTACAGGGTCACCCTTAAAAACAAGAGCGTAAAGATGGTTGACAATCCGTCTTCACTGCCGCCCATGGGAGAGGTGGAGTCGATAGAAGAGCCTTACTGCCGCATGACAATCCTGACGCCTGCCGAATACACCGGGGCCGTCATGCAGCTGGCAAGGGACAAGAACGGGGACTTCATCTCAACGGAATACCTCGACCCCACGAGGGTCATGCTTGTTTTCGAACTGCCGCTTTCAAGGATAATTGTTGATTTCCACGACATGCTCAAGGCATGCACGCGGGGTTACGCTTCCATGGATTACGAGGTCGTGGGATACAGGGTGTCGGACGCCGTAAGGATGGATATAATGCTCAACTATGAGCCTGTCGACGCCCTCAGCTCAATAGTTTCCAGGGAACAGGCCCAGTACGTGGGCAGGGCCCTTGCGTCAAAATTGCGGACACTGATTCCGCGGCACCAGTTCGAGATCCCCATCCAGGCGGTAATAGGCAGCAAGGTGATAGCCCGGGAAACCGTCCCCCCGGTACGCAAGGACGTGCTCCAGAAATGCTACGGGGGGGATATCACCAGGAAAAGGAAACTTCTCGAGAAACAGAAAGAAGGTAAGAGCAGGATGAAGAGGATAGGAAGCGTGGACATACCGCAGGAGGTATTTCTTTCTGTCCTCAAAATGAACAAATAATACCGGGTTGATTTATCCTGAATAGCTGCGTTGGCGACGTTGGCGGCTTCCTCGGAGTATAGTAATACACCTCGTCGCCTTCGCCTTGCCGCCTGGCTCTTCAGGCAACTGAACCCGTTATGTTTTGTCAAAATGAACAAATAATACCGGGTTGATTTATCCTGAATAGCTGCGTTGGCTGCGTTGGCGGCTTCCCCGGAGTATAGTAAACCCTTTATCTGAAATGTTCAGGAATCTCTTTTCAAAACCTTTCTCATCCAAACTCTCCTCTTCAAGGGCGAGCAAACGCCCACGAAAAGGCATATCCCTGAGACTGGCCATTCACCTTTCATGGCAGTAACATTATGAGTTTCCGGTCCCATGAAACGTGGATAAAAGATTGACAAATGCTGTCTACATGATATAATGGTTTTTGTACGAGGAAGCAATAGCCTGTACGGAGAAAGGGTGTGTTTTTTCACCGCAGAAAGAGTCAATGGTAGGATATGTTTTTATTGGTACATAACTTGACATTACCTTTAAAGGAGGTGAAAACAGATGAGAAAGAATAAAGGTTTCACGCTTATAGAACTACTTGTGGTCATAGCCATCATAGCAATACTGGCGGCAATGCTTCTTCCCGCGCTTGCAAAAGCGAGGGCGAAGGCTAAAATGGCGGTGTGCATGACAAACCTGAAACAGCTGGGGCTATCTCTGCATATATACGCACAGGACTGGAACGGATGGTTCCCGACATACTACGGTTTTGATGATGCCGCAAAATGGCCGACCGCTACTAACCAGATAGGTTATTTTTCTGCAAATACCAACATGTCTCTGGCCCTTCTTACAGGACAGTTGAATCCCACAACACCCGCGTTTGAAACCCCCCGGTATGTGACAGACTACAAGCTTTTTGTCTGCCCGGGATCCAGACTTGACGATGAACCTAATGCTGCATACAACCCCGGCGCCCTTTACAGAAGCAGTTCAATAACAGTGTTGGTAGCATCAAAAAGCAGTTGTTCGTATCTTTATGCTTCCGGGTTAAATTTGCAGACCCACCCTGAAACGGCTATAATGGCTGACGCCCCTGTGGGCGATTCAGGATATGGTTACGGGTGGAGGCTCACAAAGGTAAGGGATAATCATGGAATGGACGGATTAAATGTACTTTATGTTGACGGAAGGGCTGCATCGATTTCAACCACAGGTGTGCCCAGGAATAGCACAGGCATAGCCCAATACGTGTCCATAAACAGGTCGCAGTTTCCCTTTTCTCCCTATCAGGGAAACTATTTTTACCTGGGAAACGCCAGTCCTGTCCTGAAGGACCCGAAATCTACCCATTTGAGGTTTCTTTCGCCGGTTTACTGGTAATAATCTAAAGAGTAACAAAAAACAGTTCCTTGCCGGATTTTGAATAAGCGAGGTGATAAAAAGAT